>DPIB01000081.1 GCA_003522805.1 Fervidobacterium sp.
GTGGTATATCTCGGACTTCTCTTTTCGAGCTCATTCATCTCTTTTTTGAAAAGTCCTTCCATCACAGAATAAACCTCTCTCAAGGCATTTTCCTTGTCTCTTGTTTCCACGTACTTCACGCCAAACAATGTTAAATAACCTGCTATGCCATCTATCTTTTCAACAATCTCAGAGATCTCAAAATCTACCTCTTCCCCTATTTCTTGAAAGCCTGTTTGCAAAAATTCCACAGATTGCTCGAAATTGAATGGCTTGATAAGCATCTGTTGGATAGCCCTTCCATACAGGGGTGAATTGTAATCCTCAAGCTTTAGAAAATCGTAGAGTACCCCTACTTCAGAACCAGTTATTATCACCCGCACATTAGCCAAGTAATCGTAAACGTATGACAGAAAGGCAAGAAGGTCGTTCCCACCCCTTGAGCCGTAGAACCTGAAATATTGAGCTTCATCAAAACACACAACGAAGAACGTTCCTTCAGACTCGGCCAGTTCGTTGAATCTTTCAAATACATCTGATAGAACTACTTCTTTTGGATTCACTTCAACAGCGTTTCCAAATACATTTATACCTTTAATCCTTTTGAGAAAGTCCTTAATCTTCTCAACATTTGAGATTTTTGAAAATCCTGTGCCCAGCTCTTTTACAAGGTCCGAATGGGTTATGTTACCAGATGAACGTTGATACACCTTCCTCCCGTCTATTGTGAGATGAATGAAATTCCTTTCGTTTAAGAAAACACTTATTAGAGATGATTTCCCAACTCTTCTTAGTCCGGTTACCAGAACAAATGGATATGTTTCCAAGGATTGTCTCAGAGCGGAAAGCTCTTGAACCCTATCAAACAAGTCGTCTCTTTTAACCTTTGGAGTAAGTGAAAAGAGCATTCTTGCCACCTCCTGTTTTCTATTTCTAGTCTGTTATGTATAACATTATATCACCTCCGGGGGCGGAAGTGACTTCCGGGGGCGGAAGTTACTATGAAATTGGTACGATATATATATAATTCTAAGATATCACACGTCTCAATTGAGAAGAATATTCGTGAAACGTTGTTTTCTCTGAATATGTTCGAAATACGTACTATTTATTGTTGACAACAAAGTGCGTGATTATATAATAGACTTGTCAATGTAGTTGTACGGTGTACTGTGTAAAGTGAACAGTTCTACAACGAGTTTACCATTTTATCCAGTACTGATTATTTGAAACCGAGTTGAAGGTCGAGGTGGAGATGGATAATGCACGACAGGAATAGAAATCGAGAAGAAAATGTAAGCGTACATCAGCACCATGATCATCATGGACACTCTCATGATCACAGTCCGCTAATCGATTCTGAAATAAGTGGTGTTAGACTATTCTACGTTGTACTGCTGAATTTCGGCATCACAGCTGCCGAATTGATTGGCGGAATAATCGCAGGTAGTCTGTCTTTGATCTCAGATTCGCTTCATAATTTTAGTGATGCGATGTCGATCGTTGTAACTTATTTTGCCCACAGGATATCTTTGAGAAGACCATCCGAGAAGAAAACCTTCGGATATAAGCGTTCAACAATTCTTGCAGCGTTTCTAAATTCGCTTACTTTGTTGGTTATAGGAGGGTTTCTCATAAAAGAGGCGGTCGAGAGATTTGCGAATCCAGTGATAGTTGAGAGCACAACGGTCATATGGGTCGGATCTATCGGCTTGATTGCCAATCTGTTAAGCATGTACCTACTAAGAAAATGGTCGGGGAAGGATATGAACATCAGGTCTGCGTATTTGCATATGCTCACAGATGCACTTTCTTCTGTGGTGGTGATATTAGGTGCGATAGTGATGAGGTTTTCTAATTTGAATTGGCTTGATCCGTTGCTAACAATCCTTATAGCGGCGTATGTGATAGAAGAAGGTTTTCAGATACTAAGCAAATCGATAAACATTCTCATGCAGTCTGTACCGGAGGTAACTGATATAAACACAATCGTTGAAGAATTGAAGAAAATTGAAGAAATACAAGACATACACCATGTTCATGTGTGGAGCTTAGACGAAAAAACGGTATTTTTTGAGGGGCATATAAATCTTAAACAGGATCTCCCCATAAGCAAAGCAATGGCTGTAGAAGAAAACGTTAAGAGTCTGCTAGAAAATTTTGGCATCTCCCATGTGACAATCCAATTTGAATACAATGGTTGCCCTGATTGTGGTGTGATAAAAGAATAGAATTGATGAGAGCTATCGATAAATAGGTTACTATTCGATGATGCCGGCGATACACGTTGTTGTTTTTCTAGGGATCATGATACCAGAGTCGAGTACCGTTATTTCATCCTCTATTCCGAGCAACCTAATATATTCTCTGTTGACTAGTATATCTAAATCCCCATAGCCAGGAGAGAATCTCATCGTAAGCTTTGCATTGTTTTCCCTTTTGAATATCTCTTCAAAAGTATCGTTAAGCCTCTCAAGTGATTCTGATGCCCATGAATCGAGTAGAAAACCTAGATAGACCGATATTTGACTGAGTTCTTCTATTTGCTGGTCTATCTTTTTTCCAAGTGTTGCTACGAAAACAAGGAATTCCCTATATACCTTGAATTTTGAAGGAACACATTGATCAGATAACTCTGCTCTTTCAAATACCTTCCAAAAAACCTTTGGTTCTGCATTTTCAAGACCCATTAGGTAAATTCTATTCACGTCTTTCATGATGTTCTCATCGTTTATTACTTCAGAGTACCTCACGCCTGCCCTTGCTAAGAAGATCTTCTTTGACGGCATGAAATCGGGTTTCCTTGGAATAAAAACATTCAATGAATCATCACCACCCGGTTATCCATATATTCATGCTATAATTTTAGCATAGAATATTAATTGCATCGAGTATCTAATGATATTCATTGGGGGTAACAAGATGGATCAACAAAAAAACGGTGTGGAAGACCTAAGCATATGTAGTACTTGCAAAGGAAAGTGCTGTAAATCATATCCTGGTCCAGCAACACCGAAAGATTTCGGTGCACCAGACGCAGAACGCATGTACATGAAGTTGTACGACGCTTTGAGCTCAGGTAGATGGACAATTGACTGGATAAATCAAGAAGAAGGACGATACTTTATAAGGCCGGCAACAAAAGGTTTTGAATCAAGCATTTTCGACCACAGATACGCGGGAGAATGCACTTTCTTAACATCGAATGGTTGTGAACTTCCTTTTAGAAAAAGGACCGAAAGTTGTCGTATGCTTGTGCCTAAACTCGGTGAAAAGTGCGATTCACAGGGCTATACAAGAGCTTACGTAGCAAAAACGTGGCAACCGTATGTTAATGTGCTTATACAGGCTGCCACGGATGTTGAGAAGATCGATATGCAACTCAATTTTTAGGAGTACTATGGAGTACTATTTCTGTCCCCATTCTTTGAATGCGTTCGTTATCGGTAGTCGTCTATCCTTTCCGAACGCCCTTGGCGTTATTTTCGGACCAGGCGGTGTTTGTCTACGCTTGTATTCATTAACATCAACCATCCAAGCTACCTTCCTCACTATTTCTCCATCAAACCCTTCAGCAATTATATCTTGGACGCTGTGATCCTCTTCCACGTACATGCGTAATATCTCATCCAGTACGGGATAGGGCGGTAGTTTATCCTGATCTGTCTGATTCTCCCTTAGTTCTGCGCTTGGCACCTTTTCAAAAACCCTTCTTGGTATTATCTCATTACCAGCCTTTTCATTAGCGTACTCGGCAAGTTCGTAGACAAGGGTCTTATAGACGTCCTTGATAACTGCATATCCGCCCGCTGTATCCCCGTAGAGTGTTGAATATCCGGTACTGCTCTCACTCTTGTTACCAGTTGTCAAAACAATCCAGCCAAACTTGTTGGACAAAGCCATCAATACAATACCACGTATACGTGCTTGTAGGTTTTCTTCTGTCGTATCGAATGGTAAGTCACCGAATACCGGTTTAAGTATTTCCAAGTATGTTTCGTATACCTTCAATATGGGAATCGTCAAGTACCTTATACCAAGATTATCTGCCAACAGCTTGGCATCTTCGACACTATGCTCCGATGAGAATGGTCCTGGCATAGAAACACCAATGACGTTTTCTTTTCCAAGTGCATCTACTGCAATACATGCAACAAGCGAACTGTCCATTCCCCCACTTAGGCCAATAACTGCAGTCTTCATGTTGTTTTTGAATATATAATCTCTCGTATTCAGTACGAGTGCATGGTAAATTTCTGCGATTTTCGGTAACGTTGTTTCTATCCTTTGGCCAATCTTGGGCTTGTCTTCGTTACGTTTGAAATTCAGGTGAATCATTTCAAGTTCGATGGAATTTCCCTCACCAAGACCAAATTTGTCTTGTCTCCTCCTTGGATCTCTTAGCCTCGCCTTGTCTACAGCAACAAGATCTACATCAGCAACCAGAAAATCTTCTTCAAACTGTTTTGCTCTCGCAACTACTTCACCGTTTTCGTTGATAACTAAACTTGCACCATCAAATACAAGTTCATCCTGACCTCCAACTGAATTGATATATGCAACAACAGCTAGATTGTCATTAGCCCTGACTGAAAGCATCCGTTCTCTCCATGCCAGTTTTTGAACGTAATATGGAGAAGACGAGAGATTGATTATAATCTGCGCATCTCCCACTAATGACTCTATTCTTGCAGGACCTCCTGGATACCATATATCTTCGCATATCGTCACCCCAATTCTTACACCGTTCAGTGTAAACACAAGCGATTTGTTTCCACGCTGGAAATATCGCATCTCATCGAAAACACCATAATTTGGGAGATAGTTCTTATGGTACTTTGCTTGGACTCTCCCGTCAAGGAGAACAGCTGCTGAATTATATATGTCACCCTCCTCATCCACAAAACCAACAACTGCCACTAATGTTTCGGGTATGTGTGATGCAATCTCGTTGAGTGCTGCAAGATTCTTCTTTATAAAATGGGGTTTGAACAATAAATCTTCAGGAGGATATCCAGTAATAGTCAGTTCAGGGAAAACAAGTATGTCGGTTCCCATATCAACTGCTTTTTCTACCTGTCCAATTATTTTCATCTTGTTACCTTCAATATCTCCAACTGTTGTATTAATCTGTGCGAGCCCTAATCTGAGTTTACGCATCTTGTTTCCCCCTTTCGATTGTTTCTGTTGATTGATCAGTCTGGTTCTTTCCCTTTCGACCTGACATTAACATAAGTGGTAACATTGTGAGCGTGAGCAAAGTTGCTGTGGCTATGCCCAAGGAAACAAGTATAGCCACCCTCTTAAATAAGACAAGTTCACCACCTATTAACAATGTTAGAAATCCGCCAATTATTCCAAATGCGTTACCAATTATCGAAGGACCTACATTCTTTACTGTAAGAAATATGTCTTTTGTCCTGCCGTAATTATGCCCTATATGTATTGAATAATCTATCGCAAGCCCTATTATTATACTTGAAGTTATGGCAGTCGAAATCTCGAGCTTCATGCCAAATAGTGACATATACACGAAGTTCAGCACTGTAGCAATTATCACAGGACTAGTTAACTTTAATGCCTCTAACAAATTTCTAAATACGATCCATATGGTTAAGAACACTATTAAGAGTGCAGTGAAAAGGCTTTGAAGTTGATTCTCCAAGATGGTGTCATTCACTGCCTTCCAAATGAATGGTACACCTGCCAAGAAATATTCGTAAGGTAATCCATCCAGTGATTTTTCAATTAGTTTCGTGACTTCGTCGAGGTTCTCACTCCCAGATTTTGTGAGATTGACTGCAAGCCTTATCGTTTTAGCATCAGATATGTAGTACTTAAGCATGGGTTGACTTCTCGATGCCAAAATGAGTGCAGTAACTGGAAGATCAGTTGGAAAATCTACATTCGTTATATATTCGGAATTTGAAAGGTCCGAGATTATCTTCTCAATGTTTGTATTATCGCCAGGTAAGAATATTCCCAAGGGCTTTTCGAGTACTATGTATATACTATCACGTAGTTCAAACTTTTCTTCAAGGAGTTTGTACCCGACATTTATATCAGATTTTTTTGAAAAGTAGTCTGTGCTTGTAAGCCCAACTTTGATTCTTGAAATCAAAAATGGTGAAAGAATCAGAGCAAATACAACTATGGCAACTATTACCCAGGTAGCCTTTGTGCCTACGAAATGCATGCCGAAGTCTCGTGGTTTCTTCTTCGAGTTCTTACTTGCTCTTTTCAGAAGTTCATCCCCAACCGTTAAGGTTAGGATAAAATCAAACAACAATCCGATAGAAACGAGAAAGCCAAATTCTCTGAATGCAGGAATTGCAACAAATATGAATGATCCGAACCCAACAGCAGTTGTTAGCATGGATAGAAAAATAGGTTTGGAGATACTTTTTTTTGCACTTTCATCCCTGAAGATTGCATTGTAGTAATGCAACGGATAGGCTGAACCTATAATTATGAGAAAAGATGGTATCATTGCGGTGAGCATATTCAGTATTCCATTGAAGAGAAAGAGTACCGCAAAAGTGAATAGTGACGAAAGTATCGGTATGAAAAGAGATACAACTGCAGCCCATACACTCCGAGTTTGGTAGTAAAATATGGCAAGTATCACTAAGAACATCACCGATGGGTAGAAGAACATGGAACGTTGTAATTCATCGAAGAGTTTGTTATTTACGGAAGCTTCTGAGATTACGATTACGGGGTCATCTTTCAAATTGTTCGTTATCTTCCTTACGATAGCCTCAACTTCGCTTTCATCCTGTGCGTCCGTATTCAAAACAGTTAGAAGCATAGCATACTTCTTGTCATTCGAGACGAAGCTCTTCAGACTTGGTGGCAAGTTCTCAAAATCCACGGCATCATTATTAACATACATGCTTGCACCAGGATAATTCAAAACCGATATCACCATTTTTACGTTATCCATCTTTTCGATCTTTTCTTGTATGGTTCTGATTGAAGATAGTGCGCCAGGGGTATCAAGTGGTACATTAGACTCGTAGATTATGCTGATATTCGTCGAGTCACCGAATTTCGATTCCATTTTAATTTCGTTCTGAAGCGCCGGGTTATCTATCTCCGTCATCGGTTTTCCTGCTTTATATCCGGGCAAAAACGTCTCTATTCGAGTCTCTATTTTAGCATTTCCGACTATTATGACTAGTGATAAAATCAAGAGTAGTAAAGATATTATTGTAAATTTGTAATTGTACACTTTATCGAAAAATCTAGCGATTGAGTTCCTTGCCATGGTAATCTCTCCTCCCAAATTTATATGGCTTTGAGTGTCTTATTCATGTTTCAGATGTACAACATCTTTCTAGTCATTCCACCATCGACTACAAAGTATTGACCAGTTATAAAGCCACTCTTTTCATCATCTACCAAGAAGGCTACCAAACTAGTTATATCATCTATCGTCCCCGCCCTTCCTGTTAGATGTTGTTTATGGTCTTGTTTTGTAACTTCTTCATTTTCATGGAGTATCCATCCAGGGCAGATGGCGTTTACTCGTACGTTCGGGCCCAACGAATTTGCAAGTGCATGCGTGAGCCCTAAGATTCCAGCTTTTGAAGAACTGTATGCTTCATTGCCTGGTTCGGACATCAATGCCCTCGTAGATGAAATGTTTACTATCGCACCTTTTCCAGGATTTTCCAACATAAGTGGGATACCAAATCTTGTCATCAAAAAACATCCTGTTAAATTCACATCGATTGCCCTTTTCCATTCTCCAACACTGAGATCCAAGAAATTCTTGAATTGCCCTATAGCTGCGTTGTTTACAATAGCATCCAATCTACCGAATCGCTCTTTCAGAAGCACGTAAAATTCTGCCACAGCATACTCGTCTGAGACATCTCCTGTATATAAAAAGATGTTCACATTTTCTCTTTCTGGGAAATCATCCAGTGATTTCTTGTCACGATCCATTATTCCAACCTGCCATCCGTCTTTCAAAAAACTCAAGGCTATACCCTTGCCTATATTGTTTGCACCGCCACTGACAACGATAACTTTTCTTCCATGTCTTTCATACAGCTTTTCTGACATAGACTCTCACCCCAAATCACTATTGATATTTCTACATAAATTATACCACTGGTGCTATAATAGTATTGTCACCTTCACTATATCTCAGTATATCATAGATTTAGATTTCACGGATTTTGGGGGTGGTATCATGTTCAAAAAAGGAAGAACTAGTAAGCATTTTTCAATCTCTATCAGAACCTTAGGGCTTGGGATATGTATTTTAACTCTGATAGTAGCTTTATTTCTTTTCTCGTCAGCAACTTCCTCAAGTACGGCGAAGGAGGTGAATAAGGTGGACAACTTGAACGTGACAAGTTCGTTTAAGAATGGGGAGTTCATACCCAAGAAGTATGCTTGTGAAGGAGAGGATATCAATCCAGAAATTATTGTGACAAGCATTCCTGCAAATGCCAAAACAATTGCCATCATATGCGATGACCCAGATGCGCCAGTTGGTACCTTTGTTCATTGGGTAGTGTGGAATATACCAGTTAATGGTACAAAAGTTGTTGTGACTGAAAACTTGAAGAAGGTAGATAAATTAGCAGATGGTACAAGGCAAGGATACAACGATTTTGGCAAAGTGGGATACAATGGTCCATGCCCTCCTAAGGGACATGGTGTACATCATTATCATTTCAAAGTCTATGCCTTAGATACTACTTTGGATATCAAAGGGAATGTGAAGAAGGCAGATCTTGAAAAGGCAATGAAAGGACACATACTAATTCAGGGAGAACTTGTTGGATTGTACGAGAGGAAATAATAGAGAAACAGCAAGCAACTGGAATTTAAACCATCCCACCACCTATAGAGGTGGGGGATTTCGAAAGAAGTTTGGTCAAACGACCCTTA
>DPIB01000051.1 GCA_003522805.1 Fervidobacterium sp.
TATAAACTTTTGCTTTCTTGAAAGGAGGCAACATGATGGGAGAATTTAACGAATATCTCAGTGTATTCATTGATGAGTCAAAAGAGTATGTGCAACTTCTAAACGAATCTCTTTTGGAACTTGAAAAGAATATAAGTGACGTGGAACAGATCAATAGGGCTTTTAGAGCTCTCCACACATTAAAGGGTATGGCTGGAACAATGGGTTTTGAAACACTGGCAAAACTATGTCATAGAATGGAGAGTTATCTCGATGGTGCAAGAAGCGGAAGGATAAAAATATCCAGCAGTGAGCTAGATTTTCTCTTCGCCGGGCTTGATATGATCGATAAGATGATCCAAAACATAATAGGTACAGGAACAGACGAGATCTCAGAAGATGTAGACTCTCTAACTAACGTATTCGAAAGGATATCAGCTGGCGAAAAAGTAGAAAGTAAGGCAGCAATTCTAACAAAGCAAAAGAATACAGTTGAACCACAGAATAATGAGCCTACGATTCACATTCCTGAGAATTTTGCAAACGAAGTGATAAAAGATGTACTTGAAGAAGCAAAAAAGAGAAGAATTCCTGCATACAATGTAATAGTTACCCTTCAGGAAGGAACGCAATTGAAATCAGCAAGGATGTATATGGTCTTCCATACACTTGAAGAAATAGGGATCGATATAATCAAGTCAGTACCGTCTGTTGAAGACATAGAGGCAGAGAAGTTTGATCTTACAGTCGAACTAATGTGTGTTGGTAACGTATCTCAGGAAAAGATATATGAAAGGATAATGCAGATCTCGGAGATCAAGAATGTGATTGTCAAACCAATCGAGATAGGAGACAACGAAGCTGAAGAGGATGAAAGTAAGGAACAAGGTTTGGAAGGTGGCAAACAGAAGGCTGAAGAGCAAAAGAAGGCAAAGATAACTCAGACTGTACGTGTCGATATCGAAAAGCTTGATACACTTATGAACCTCATGGGAGAGCTTGTCATTGCCAGGAGCAGGATCGCTGATATACTAAAAAAGTACAATATCAAAGAAGTAGATGAATCATTGGCACAATTGAGCAGAATTACTTTGGATCTCCAAAATGTTGTGATGAAGGTTAGAATGGTTCCAATCGAATTTGTCTTCAACAGATTCCCAAGGATGGTTAGGGATTTATCTCGCTCGTTAAACAAAGAGATCAATTTCATCATGGAAGGTGAAGAAACAGAACTTGACAGGACCTTTGTTGAAGTAATTGGAGACCCGTTAGTACATCTTATCAGAAACGCTATCGATCATGGAATTGAAACGAAAGAAGAAAGAATATCACTTGGGAAGCCTCCTGTAGGAACTGTGAAGATTTCGGCACGACATGAAGGTAACAACGTAGTTATAGAAGTAGAAGATGATGGACGAGGTATGAGCAGAGAAAAGATACTGAGGAAAGCTATTGAAAGAGGGTTAATAACTGAAGAAAGAGCTGCTGCAATGCCTGATGAAAAGGTTTTTGAGTTTGTCTTTCTCCCCGGCTTTTCAACAAAAGAAGAAGCAAGTGAATTGTCTGGTCGGGGTGTTGGCATGGATGTGGTAAAGAATACGGTTGATTCTCTTAATGGGACAGTATCACTGGAAAGCAAATTGGGGAAAGGCTCAAAGGTAACGATTAGGCTACCCTTGACGCTTGCCATAATTCAAGCATTGCTGATCAAAGTAAATGAATACGTTTATGCGATTCCAATATCGATAATAGATAGCACCTTAATCATAAACTTTGAAGATATTCGTGTAGTGCAAAACGAAGAGGTCATAGTTATCAGAGGTGAAGTAATTCCACTTATCAAATTGTGGCATGTTTTTGACATGGAACATGAAGAGACACCGAAGGAAATGAATGTCGTTGTTGTAAAAGCAGGTGTAAGAAAATATGGTCTCACAGTTGACACACTCATCGGGCAGGAGGATATCGTTATCAAATCTCTTGGAAAGATATTCAGCGATGTCAAAATTTTCAGTGGTGGTGCAACGCTCGGTGATGGAAGTATCGCACTTATTCTTGATGTCATGAATATCGTTGAGTGAAAGAGGTGAGATAGATGGACGAAGTAAGAGAATTTGAAGTTTTGGTTTTTAAAGCACTCAACCAAGAGATGTCAATAGATGTCGAACACGTCGAGATAGTCATAGAAAAGACAGATATAACACCAATCCCTAAAGCAAGAAAAATCATCGAAGGTGTCATCAACCTTAGAGGTAAGATAGTTCCAGTTATTAGTCTTTCAACACTGCTTTCGGGTGTAGCAGGAAGTGATTACAAGAAGATAATCATAACAAAGGTTGAGGATGTTGAATTCGGATTGATGGTTGACGAAGTTATTGGCGTGTTAAGGACAAACACGAAAGAAATTGAAACGAACCTTGGAAAGATGAATACTTACGGTAAGAAGGCGAAAGGACTAATCAAGAGCGATAATAGGTTGATTGTCCACTTGAATTTAGAAGAAATAGTTAAAGAAATCACAGGCTCGGAGGTGGCATAAAATGGCGCGTGTTTTAGTAGTTGACGATGCAGCATTCATGAGAATGATGCTAAAGGATATTCTTACAAAGGGAGGACACGAAGTCGTAGGTGAAGCAGCTAATGGCTTAGAGGCTATCGAAAAATATAAAGAACTCAAACCTGATGTTGTAACCATGGACATAACAATGCCTGAAATGAACGGAATTGATGCCATAAAAGAGATAAGGAAATCTGATCCGAATGCTACCGTCATAGTCTGCAGTGCCATGGGACAGCAAGCTATGGTTATCGAAGCAATTCAAGCTGGAGCAAAGGACTTCATTGTAAAACCATTTCAGGCCTCAAGGGTGATAGAAGCAGTCCAAAAAGTATTGAAGTGAAAAGTAATAGAGTAATGATGATTAGTAATAGATAAGGAGTGCAGTCAAAATCAGCCAACTCATAACTTTTTTCATAGGCTTAACTTTGTTCATAGTTGTTCTGCTAATAACTTACTGGTTCTTAAAAAGGAAGCTCCCCAACATGGTTGGGGGGCGTTTTGCTAAGGTAATTAGCAAGGTATATATCGACAGAAATACTTCGTTGGTATTAGTCAGGATATTGAAAGAATATTATGTGATTTTGGTAGGCCCAAATAAGGCTGAGGTAATACAAAAGCTTGATACCATAGATGAGGGAGAAATTGAGAAGCCTGAGGATTTTCAGTCCGTACTCAACAAATATGCGGGTGGTAAGAAGTGAGGAAATTTTTTGTCATAATATTCTTGGTTTTTCTCCTCTCTCCATTCTTTGCGCAAGAAGAGGTTCCGTTACCTGGAATCAGCATACAAGTTAATCCCGCTCAACAACCTCGAGATCTTGTAGCAACTCTTGAAATCCTTTTTGTTCTAACGATATTAACTCTTGCTCCTAGTATATTGATATTGTTTACCTCGTTTACAAGGATAATAATCGTGTTCTCGTTTGTAAGGAATGCCCTCGGCACAAGACAGGTCCCACCCAACCAAGTACTTATTGGCTTGGCACTCGTGCTTACCTTTTTCATAATGCAACCAACTTGGAATGAAATAAATTCAACTGCTCTTCAGCCTTACATGGATGGTAAAGCCACATATCAAGAGTTCTTCTCAAATACGATGGGTATAGTGAGAAAGTTTATGATCAATGAGATTACGATACACCACAACGAAGACAATGTTTTCGTGCTAGCAAATGCTCTAAAGCAAGATGTGAAAAGTGTGGAAAGTGCCTCAGATGCGGTATTGATATCCGCCTTCGTGTTGGGAGAAGTTGAAATTGGGTTCAAGATGGGTATATTGCTCTATATACCTTTCATAATAATTGACATGGTGGTTGCGAGTATATTGCTTTCACTTGGAATGATAATGATTCCACCTGTTCTTGTCTCTCTCCCATTCAAGATACTCATATTTGTCTTGGCAAATGGGTGGGAATCCGTAATTGTCAGCCTTGTAAAGAGCTTCAGCCAGTAACCAGCTAGTAATTAGTTGGTTATATTAATCAGTCATAGCCATAGATAAAACTCATAACTTGCCACTACCTTAACTTTAGGAGGGATGCACTTGACATTAGAGGTTTTCATCGATGTTATGAAAGAAGGCATCCAAATGTTATTAACTCTAATAGTTCCACCCCTACTCGTTAGTTTGGTTGTCGGGATATTGATCAGTGTTTTTGAAGCAGCAACACAAATTCATGAACAAACCTTGACCTTCGCTCCAAGAATCATCGCTGTATTCTTGACATTGCTATTCCTTTTTGGATGGATGATCGAGAGTATAATACAGTTCATAACAGACATAATTGAAAAATATATAAGTATGATTTAGGTTAGTGAACCAACGAACTCCATTATTTATTATATCTTTGTTGAAACTCCCGAATTATTCTTTCATGTATTTGATCTACACCAAGCATTCCATCTATTCGAACAAACTGACTATATTCACGAGCCATCTCTAAATAGCATCCCCTAACCCTTTCCCAAAATTCAATTTGCTCTTTTTCGATCCTATCTTTCCCGCCTTCACCACTATTCTCTAAGCGTTCTATTGCAACTTCTGGAGGAATGTCGATGAAAAACACTATCTCGGGATAAACCATATCAGTCGCAAAATCGTTTAAAATTCTGACAGTCTTCATCCCCAGGCCTCTTCCACATCCTTGATAAGCGATACTCGAGTGGGCAAATCTGTCTGCAACGACAACTTTATCCTCGCTCAAAGCCTTTTTTATGACACTCTCAACAAGTTGTGCCCGGGAGGCAAGGAAGAGCAAGAGTTCACTTCTTGCACACATCTCTTGGTGCTCTTGATGCAACAATATTTGTCTAATCCTTTCTCCTAGTTCTGTACCTCCGGGTTCTCTGACTCTTGTGTATTCGATGGCATTTTCTTCCAAATATCTTGTAAATAAATCCATCTGCGTGCTCTTACCACATTTATCTATACCTTCAAATGATATAAACATTCCCATACCTCCCAATCTTAACTCTTTTGTTGCTTGATTTGAAATATAACTCTATTCTACCATGTGATAAAATACTATTGAAGAGCCAATTTCGAACTCAAGCTTCAAAGTACTAATAGAGAGCAGAGAGCAGTACAGTAATTCACATAGGTTGTTATATAGAACGGGTATAGAACGGGCGGGCTTGTCTCGGTCAAAATGGGTTGGTCAACTACCTACCATCTGCCATCTATAGAGGCAGAGGCTTGTGAAAGTCTTAGTTGACTACCCTTAGCAAGGGTCCTAAGACCATCGGGCTACGTTAGACAGGTCATGACACTTTCGAGTACTGCTCAAGCTCTAAGCTCTGTCGTGTAGGTCTAAACAGTCATGAGAGGTAGGGATAGTGACTTATGGCAGTGAGACAAAGAGGGAACGTATTGAATGTGGAATAGAGAAAACACACAGATGTTTGAAAAGATGGAGGGGTACAATCCTCTCCACATTGTAGAAGGTGGAGTTTCCTGTGCTTGATTTTGATGAACTGAACAACATTACAGATTTATTTCCGACACCAGATGTGAATCCTGAAGAGATGTCAACTGACGCTTTAGCCTATCTCGGTGACGCAGTCTTTAACCTCTACGCTAAGCTCTACATACTGGTGGACACAAAAGTTCAAAAACTTCACAAGAATGTGACTCCTGTAGTCTCTCGTCAGGGACAAAGCAAAATACTGGGAGTAATTGCACCTTTGCTCACTGAAAGAGAAAAGAGTATTGTCAAAAGAGGAATCAATAGCAAAGGGGCGAAAAAACATGGCAACGATAGGCAATATATGGAAAGTACAGGACTTGAAGCACTGGTTGGTTATCTGTATCTAGTCGACAAAAACAGGTTAGCTTTTCTGTTGAAAGAGGGCATGGAATGGGGAGAAGTGTGATCATCCAGGAAAAATGGTACCTATTTCACTACTTAGACACTCTATAAGATAATTGAACAGATGTAAGTTAACTTATCGATAAAGGATTTTTCTGAAAGGGGGAGCGCATTATTCAGCTCATTTTTCATTTTGAGAAGGTGGATTGTTGCGCATTAGAGTATGATGAAGAGAAGGATTATCTTGATAACCTTGCTTGTGATTCTGTTATTCGTTTATATTGGGACCGGAGTTTTTCAGGTCAATCCATCCGAGATGGCATTGATAAAAACTTTTGGCAAGTTCACAACAACGGTAGGCCCCGGAATACACATCCATGCACCGATACCATTCCAATCACATGTTGTTGTTGACATCCAGAGTATAAGGAAAGAAGAGATTGGATTTAGGACTATTGGAGACCAAAAGTACGAAACAAAAGATACTGAAGCACTGATGCTCACCATTGATGGGAATATAGTTAGTGTTGAAGCAGTTGTTTCCTACACAGTTTCAGACCCAGTAAAGTATGCTTTCAGACTGAGGGATCCAAGTAACCTTGTAAGATTCTCAACTGAATCGGCACTGAGAGATCAAATATCCAAAAGGACTGTAGATGAGATACTGACAGGTGAGCGAGAGAATGTTGCAGTTAAACCATCCCACCACCTG
>DPIB01000185.1 GCA_003522805.1 Fervidobacterium sp.
TCTTTTGATTAGTGAAGACAACAAATATTAGGAAAAGATTAAATAACTATTACCAAAAGAAAAAGGCATCCAATTTCTGCAATGTGAAAAGAAATTGGATGCCTAAAATTTGTTTTGGGTTTTCGTCTACTTTAAACCTGTTCTTGCTATACCTTTTACGAAGTACTTTTGAGTGAAAAGGAAGATTATGACAACTGGCAGTATACTGAATGTGGCCGCCGCCATAAGCATATTGTATAGTGTTCCCACATCGGAACTGAAAGCTTGAAGTCCGACAGTGAGAGTTCTATATTTTGGATCATTTGTAACTATCAACACCCATAGGAACGAGTTCCAACTACCAACGAATTTCAGTAGTGCTGTAGTAATAACGACAGGCTTGCTCAATGGGATAACAATTTGCCATAGATAACGCCAGTGTGAGCAACCATCGATTTTTGCAGCATCGAACAGCTCTCCTGGAAGGCTCATAAAATGTTGCCTCATCAAGAAGATCGAAAAGACACTCACAACCCAAGGAATTATGAGAGCATAATACGTATCTATCCATCCGAACTTCGTTATTGTGATGAAATTAGGAACAAGCAAGACCTCCCCTGGCACCATCATAGTTGCAAGAAATATGCTGAATAGAAGGTCTCTCCCAGGAAATTTCATCCAAGAGAATGCATACGCAGCCATTGCTGATATGATTATTTCTAATATAGTTGTTACAGCAGCTATGAATACGGTATTTACATAATACCTTCCAAATGGTGCAGACTGCCAAGCAAGAACATAGTTTTGAAATACGTTTTTCACAACATCCGATGTGGTGAATTTCAGGCTCACTGTTTTGATATTATCATCAATGAAGTATATTGGACTTACGCCTTCCATTATAATCTCGACGTTTTTCCCTTCTTTAACAATTACTTCCTTAACAAATTCAGGCGCCTCTACTATCTTCCAGGCATATCTTACACTTTCATAAATACTCCTAAAGTTCTGAAATTCGAGTGTATTAACCGCAATATCCCTGAAGAGCTCATCGGCATTATCAATTTCTTCTCTGAAGCTATCCAATTTCGATGTAACCGACATATAAGTGAGATTCATGCCGAGCATTTCTGCAAGCATGTTTGAGAACTGTTCAAAAGACTCATCTAACAATGCCTCAACTGGAAGATTATTCTCTAACCCTAGGTTTATAAGAGAACTAACTAAAGTCTTCAGACTTGACAAATCCATCTCTGAGATTTCGTATTCCTCAACGATTTTCTCATCTAATTTCTTAGCAAGTGCCTCACTTAGTTCGTTCAATTTCACTTTCCTAGTAAGTGTCTCAATTTGGTCAAAATCCCTTAAACCCTTAACCCTGTTCAATAGGATCTCAGTTCTTTCTGCTTCAGTCATTGGTAATGCCTTGATATCTTCTCGCACTAAATCATTCTGGATCTTAACAAAATAGTCGTTTACTTTCAAGAAAAAGTCCACATTCCTTTCGAGATTCAGCAACGTATTCTTGATGGTATTATTGTAATTGTCGCTCACTTCATTCTCTCCCGGGTACAAAAAATCAAATCTCTGAAGTAACTTCTCAACTTCGTTAATTTCTTCGACCGACAATACAAGTTCTGAACCTACTTTGAATTTCTCAAATTTAGGGCGTAGTTCTGTTAAATTCTGGATTTTTTCATTGAGAAAAGTTTCGAATGTATTCTTCTCGTCAGGGTTGCTGATTCGGTCTACTCCAAATGTAACAATCAAATCAATCGTGTCCAAAAGACTGTCAATACTATTCAGCAGGTTATTTGTAAACTCATCTCTCTTGAAAAATGGAGTGGAACCGTTCGTATAATACAAATAGACATCTTCAAAAAACTTTTCTGGTATTTCCTTATCTACTTCGATTGGAATTGCTGAAGAATCGATAAATTTGCTAAACTCACTCAAATCTGCTGCAGGGGTGTACTTTGCTCCCTTTGTTGGGATAGTGAGTTCTCCCCTGTAAAATGGATCGTCATTCACTGATAAGTTCAGGCCTACAGATTTCTTTGCTACAAAGCTCAATGCCTCTCTGAGACTAAGACCTTTTACACTAGTCGCAGTTCCAGTTGATGGAATAACCTTAACCTCTCTGCTTGTTGCAAATGATTTTGTTGTCCACTTGGGAGGCCAGGTGTTGACCTCGGACGGCAATTTGAAAGAGGTTACCAGCATCCATGCAAAAGGAGCTAGCATCACTACAGCACCGATGAAGAGTAAAATGTATATGACTATTTTCTTCAATTCTCGCATATTCTATCCCCCTCACCTAACTAACGTACTCGACGACTTTATCTCCGACACGGTACTGAATGAACGTGAACACCAGGATAACCAAGAACAACAAATATGCTGCGGCACTCGCTATACCCATCCTCTGCTGTCTGTAGAAAAGATCAAAAACGTAGTATACCATAGTCATTCCACTGTTACCGTATGGTCCTGGGAGTCCGTCATAGAGAATAAAGACCTCTTGGAAGACCTTGAAAGAACCTATAACCGAGACGATAAGTAAGAAGAATGTAGTTGGTGATAGAAGGGGCCATGTGATTTTGAGAAATTTCTGAAAACTGTTTGCACCATCGACCTCGGCAGCTTCGTAATAGAAGGTATCGATGCTCTGAAGACCTGCTAAGAATATCATGGCATTGTAACCAACACTCTTCCATATCGATACTATACTAACTGTTGGTATAGTCCATTTTGCGTCTCTCAACCATCTAACCGGCTGCAATCCTATAGTAGTAAGGAAGTAGTTTAATAGTCCTACATCGTCGTTGTAAATCCATTTCCATATAAGGCCCACAGCAACTGAAGAGGTTACAAATGGTACGAAAAAGGAGGTTCTGAAGAACGCTTTTAGTTTTATCTCGTTGTTCAAGAGTAAGGCAATCAAAAGTGAGAGAGCAATACCGATTGGAACAGTGAGTATAACGTAGTAAGTAGTGTTGGTTAACGCCTTAAAGAAAAGGTTCTTTTCAGAGGCATCTAGAAAATAGTCTATAATTCCGTAACTCTTACCATTAATCAACGCAGGAAGTTTGAATTCAATAAATATGTAAGCAAATAACTATATGAAAAAACTTGTCCAACCATGTTCCTTAACCATCTTTAAATCCAGCAAATTCCTTTTTATCATGACAAATGTAAATACTACTAAAGCTATTGACACTATAACAGATAAATTGAAGGAGATATAATTTCTAAAGACCATGTAGGCAACGACAACAAGGATAGGAACGACATCAATGAATCCAACTCTTTTCCTCTTGATTGCAGAAACAATCTGTGAAACGGAAAACAGTATGAATACTGCAATCATAATATACAACAAACTGTAGAAAAGACCTTTGTAAAATGGAAATTCTACCGGATAATCAAACTTTAAAATCTCTTTATAATTCCCCAATCCGTAGAAATATGGATTGTTCATGTTCCTAAAGTCCCACTTGAAAAAACTTAGTACCAGGGAAAAACCAATGGGCCAAAAAGTGAATATGGACAATACAACCAATGCTGGAAGCAAAAAAGTATATCCTAGCACACTCTCTTTCAATTTTTTTCTTCTAAGCTGTGTCACAGATCCTCACCCCCAACAGGTAGATTATTTTAGATCAATTCAACTCTCTACAGTATATAAGCAGACAAGTTTTCATCTTTAACGACTTCCCCAAGTTTGTTTGAGACAAATGCTCTATCTACAAGAACTCTCTTTTCTTCTATATCTGGCGCTTCAAACATTACATCTTCTAGCAATTTCTCAACAACGGTGTACAGTCTTCTAGCACCAATATTCTCGATCCTTTCGTTTAATTCATATGCAATCTGTGCAATCTCTTCAATCGCATCAGATGTAAAATCAAGCTCAATTTCATCGCTATATAGGAGTGCCTTGTACTGTTTTATCAGTGCATTTTCCGGTTCTGTTAAGATACGTACAAAATCGTTTTTTCTAAGGGGCTCAAGTTCAACCCTTATTGGGAACCTACCCTGTAACTCGGGAATGAGGTCCGTGGGTTTTGTCATGTGGAATGCACCAGCACCTATGAAGAGCATGAAATCAGTCTTCACGGGACCATATTTTGTAGTGACGGTCGTTCCCTCAATTATGGGCAGTAAATCCCTCTGTACACCTTGCCTTGAAACATCTGGACCGTGGGTTTGATCCCCACCAGCTATCTTGTCTAATTCGTCGATAAAGATGATACCTCTCTCTTGAGCAAGTGAAAGTGCTTTTTGAACAACTTCATCCATATCTATCAATTTTTCAGATTCTATGGGTGCTAGAATCTTTCTCGCTTCAGAAATTTTCATTCTCCGTTTCTTCTTCTGTTTTGGAAGAATGTTGCCGAGCACTTGAGAGAAATCTATTCCCATATCTTCCATGTCAGGAACACCTATAAACCCAACACCTGGTTGAGACATTTCTATGTCGATTTCTATCTCCACATCTTCTAACTCACCATTTTTGAGCTTCTCTCTGAGTTCCGCTCGTCTTTTCCTAACATCTTGGTCATCACGTTGTTCTTGTTGAGGTTGGAATCCGAATATATTGGCAAAAGGTACATTCTGCTTTCCCGATGGCACCATTGCTTCGAGAATCCTCTCATCAACCAAATCCTTTACCTTGTATTCAACCTCTTTTATCTTCTCTTGCTTTATCATGTTCACAGCTATCTCAACAAGGTCCCTTACCATGGAGTCAACGTTCTTTCCAACATAGCCAACCTCGGTGAATTTTGTTGCTTCAATTTTTAGAAATGGTGAACCTGAAAGTTGGGCAAGTCTTCTTGCTATTTCCGTCTTGCCAACTCCCGTCGGACCAATGAGTAGGATGTTTTTTGGAGTCACTTCCTTCCTCCATTCCTCGGAAAGTCGTTGCCTCCTGATCCTGTTTCTTATTGCAATTGCAACTGCTTTTTTTGCGTCTTCTTGTCCTATGATGTATTTATCTAACTCTTCAACGATCTGCTTAGGTGTTAATAAATCAAAATCCTTTTTTACTCTTTCTTCCATCCTGGCACCTCCTGATTCTAGTTCTTTTCTATCTTCTCACCTTTATCGGTAATACACAAACTAGACACATATATCCTCTTGCGCTATTTTGAGTTTATCATTTGGAGTGACGTATGCAAGGGACCATTGGCCCTGAATCATTCTTTCAAAGGCCTTCATCACTTGCTCTTCCGTTACAGCTTGGATTCTTTCTATTATTTCGTCTATGGTCCTCAATGGTAAGTCATTTGCTACATATTGTATGTATAGAGATGTAAGGGCAGAGGTACTCTCAGTGACGAGTTCAAGACTTCCAAGCAAACGTTTCTTACCATAGTCAAACAATTTCTTTTTCAGGTTGAAGTTCCTAAACAAATTAAACAGTTCTTTAGTAAGCTCTTGCGCATTTTCTTCAGAGGTTGCCGCATATATTGAAAATACGCCCCATTCTCTTGACTGAATGTTATTTGTTGATATATCGTACACCAGACCCTTTTTCTCTCTAATTTGTTCAAATAGTAAAGAACTCATACCACTTCCAAGCAACGTGTTTAACACCATGCTTGAATATGACTCTTCTTCGTCTATGCGGGGTATGCCCCTATGAGAAAAGAGAAAGTGCATCTGCTGACTTTCTTCAAACTTGTCGTAAACGATTTCATTCTTTAGTTCGGAACTATGCTTAACAGTTTTTATTCCCTCATCAAGTTTAAGCGTGTTTATACTCCTTAGATCTTGTGGCTTTACATTACCTGCTACAATTATCTTGATGTTATATGGTGAATACATCTCAGAATGGAAGTCACACAAATCTCTCTTTG
>DPIB01000109.1 GCA_003522805.1 Fervidobacterium sp.
TCGCCGATTAATGATGAAATTATTAACCGTTTTTCTCATTATCATATACTCTGTCTTAAGTTCTGGAATCATTGTATGACACTTTAAAGTTCTCGCCTCTTAATTCTAGCATATTCTTTCAATTTTTGTATCTGGTCAAATGTCATATTATTCCACCAGTATGGTAGAACTGTATTATTTAATATCACCGGATCTTCGAGTCCGGTTAACCACCCCTTGTTTATCAAGTCTATCCATATATCTGTACCAACTATTGGAGTAAATTCGTTCAATGAATAGTCTATCCCAACTGAAGTACAGACATCAATTGCATCTTCTACGTCTTTCACTTGCTGTTCTGGTAGATTTACCATTATATATGCACTAACTTCTTTGTGAGCGAATCCAGATAATCTCAATATATTAGCTGCTCTAATCAGATCTTCATCCCTTACTTTTCCGCCGGTCGTATCCTGCAATTTACCAGTTGTTTCATAGCCAAGTTTTATGGTCTTAAAATTCGCTTCATACATCAAATCAGATATCTCTTGAGTTAGCAGTCTGGCGTGTATACCGTTTGGCAAATGGAATCTAAATTCCTTGTTCAAATTCCGTGCAATGATTTCTTTCAAAATCAACTTGAAATGTGTTTGTGCGTTTATCAGTATTGCATCATCAAAGAAAACTATGTCTTTTACAGCATACATTTTTGAAAATCTCTCTATTTCCTCCATCACATTCTCAACGGGTTTGAATTTCATTCTTTCCCAATTCCTGTGTGCTATACAATAAGTACAGTTGTAGGGACAACCCAATGTTGTAATCAACACCAAATATCCTATATTATCATACAGTTCATAAGCAGGAGATAAATTCAAGAACCAGTCGATGCCTACCTCAGGAAGGCTCCAACCGAATAAATTGTTTAGATATCTCGGAAGATAGCCAAGGTCCGTCCCTGCGAATATATGTGCACCACTTTTGGTTGCCAGGTGCGGTTGGTTACGTACAAAAAAACCACCGAGCACGACTGGAACTCCAAGTTCTTCTTTGATAACTTTTATCGTATCAAAATATCCAGGATACCAGTAGGTGAGAGTAGAGGTTACAAAAGCTACATCAACATTTCCGTTATCTTTTATCTCTCGTAATTTCTCTCTAAATAATCCTTCTGGCATCCCATATCTTTTATATCTTCTAGGCACAAAGCTCAGCACAACAGGTTTTTCAATCTCTGTATAGGGGAACTTCCCTGTTCCATAATATTTGTCTTTTGGTACTTTGGTATGCTCAGCAAGTTTAGGGTTGTGTCTATTCATAAGGTCTATAAGTTGAACTTCTACGCCAAGATGTTTCAAAAAACTAGCTACGTAAAGCAACCCAACCGGTTTAAGCCAAAAATCATATGCTGCAAAATCTTCTATCCAAGGATTAACAAGTAGTATTCTCTTGTTCCTCATAAAAATAATACATCCCTCTTAGTGTAAGGTCTTTGTCTATAATTCCTTCAACAACATCACTTGCGTATACTGCTTGACCACCTGTATGTATTACTACAGGAGCCTGTGAATATTGGTATTTTATGTTCTCCAATAAGTATCTTATGGCTCCAACTGTTGCATTTATCGTACCAATACGCACGTTTGATTCCGTGTCTTTTCCTATGAATCCATCGTACGGTTTTATTTCCACTTCCGGCAATTTCGCTGTCCCTCTAAAAAGTGCATCAATCATCATCGAGAATCCAGGTAATATGGCGCCACCTTCGTACTTACCTTCTCTAAGTACTTCTATTGTAATTGCAGTTCCATAGTCTATAACTATGCAGTTTTCCCCATAATCTCTGTGTGCGGCAATTACATCACAGATTCTGTCAGCACCTATCTCTTGTGGATAGTTGACGTTCCAGATTATCTTATCATAGTCTTGTGTATTGACGAAACATACTTCACCATTTCCGTATTTACTTGCAAAGTATTCAAATATCACATTTACCGAAGGTACCACAGATGAAACAACAAGCGGGATTTTATTTATCCTCTCTCCGTATAGTATTCTCAAAAAAACGTATAGTTCATCTTCTGTCTCATACTTCTTCGTTGATATTCTATATTCTTCAAAATGTTTGCCACCTTCAGTCAGTGCTACAGTTGTGTGAGTATTCCCAACATCGAATAGTAAAAGCATGATTTCTTCACCTCATTTGTCCTACACTTGAAGACATCGAAGATATCGAAAGATAACAAAACACAAAAAAAGTGGTCACTAAGGCCACACATTTTGTTGAGAACCTGTAATTTCACATCACCATCTAGTGGTTATTTCCATAGTTGTTTCTGGGAGTATCTTGTATTTATCGAGTATTTCTCTGATATCTTTTGTAACGTATATCCGCACAATTTGAATTAGGTTGTTCTTCATGAAATTGTAAGCTGGGTACTGCCGAACATATTCTTCAAATGTCATAATGTGATTTTTCTTCAATATGTATATGTTACTTCTTAAGAACTCTTCCGGATGCACAACTGTCAATTTGTATGGTGTATCGATTTTGAATACTTCATCAAAATTCCCTACTATGTGAATTATAGATTTCTTATCTTCCTCATCGGCAACTTCTACGGAGCGTTCAAGTCTAAGCCTTATTTTCTGTAACAAGTCTGCCGCGATTCCTTGACTTACAAACGTTGGGTCGACACCTTCTATTGAGAACGGTGTTTCAAGTACCATTTTCCAAAGAGTTCTTGATTTCAATCTTTCCACTATCTCGTAGGCCATGACTATATCAAGCTCAAGTGGTTCCAAATCCATTTCATATTTTAGTAGGCTTTCCCTTGTTTCTTCTCCACCACCGTATTGCTCAACTAACTCAAAAAACCTAAACGTTACTTCGTTGATGATTGTTTGGTCGGTCAGTTCCAAAAAAGTCTCGATGTTCATAACCCTTTCGTCAAGCCTAAGTGCCTTGTAAGAAAGCTCGAGCAATTCCTGAATCATCATATCTGCCGCACGGGATGTCTTGTGAAAATAGACATTCTTGTACATCATGAACCGCCCGAAAAGAATTGTATAAATCTCGTCTACTACTTTTGCATCGTATGCAAGTATTTCTTTGTCGTCCTTCTTTACGATAGTTGTGTGCCTTACAAGTCTATCTATCGATCCAGTTCCAAATCCCCTCGTTCCTGCATAGTACGAATCTCTAAGCACAAAATCCAATCGGTCAGCACCGAGTGGACCTTGCACGATGGCAAAATCTATCGTACCACTCTCTTCACCTGCAAAGACTTTTATTATCTCTTCCATAAGCTGTGAGAAATTGTCAATCATGTTTTCTGAGAGCTCACCTAGAGTCATTTGGAGGTCCTCTTTTACTGCATGTCTAAGATTTTCAGTTAAACTCTCATATTTTTTCAAAAGCTCGCTGGGAAAATACTCTCTCAATAGCCTTACTCGAAATTCATCGTGACCATCTACAAATCCCAGTTTCTTGTAGACAATGTCATCGAATTGATGACTGAATGGTCCATGACCTATATCATGCAATAATCCAGCTAGCCGAAGTATCCTAACCTTATCTGGTGTGTCATAAAGTTGTTCGGCATACGTGCCCGCCAGGTGCATAACACCAAGAGAGTGCGCAAACCTACTGTGTGTTGCGCCAGGATAAACATATTCTGCCCCCACAAGCTGGCTGAGATATCTCAATCTTTGAACAGCTTTTGTATCAATGATCAGTATTTCAAGCGGGTAGAGCATTATTTCCGAATATACAGGATCTCTAGAAACTTTGTAATACAAGGTTATCACCTCCGGATATTATTTTATCACATATTTATCGAATTTTGTAAAGATTCTTGTTGTTTTTAAGATACTCTATGAAAATTCCTTGCATTCTGTAGTCAGTTTGTTGTATAATACAAATGTAACTCCATGGGGGGTGTAATTGTTAGGAATGCTCACCATTTTTTACTTCTTGTGGTCCACACTTCAAAAAGGGAGGGGTTCGTGTGAAAAAGGCAGTTTTTCTATTTTTGTTGACTTTTGCTATTGCGGTATTTGCGGTTCAGGTTAACTACGGTATTTTTGAAGACATAACTACAACAAACGTTTGGAACTTACTCGGTTCAGGTTCAACTTCCTACAACTTTGCTGTTCAGCTCTGGAAATATCCTTCCTTATTCGGTATGAACAAAGAAGGACAGATCATACCGGCTGCGGCTACCGACATACCACCGATAGTCAAAGAAGGAAACATGTACACAGTAACGGTGAAATTGAGAAGAGACATGCGCTGGTCAAATGGTGCACCATTCACAGCAGATGATGTCGTCTTCACGTACAACACAATACAAGGCATGCAGATCCCTGGAGGTAATTGGTCTGGCGTATACGAACCAGCAAAGATCGAGAAGATCGATACTTGGACTGTGAAATTCTACTTTAAAGAGAAGAAAACGATGACGATATACTACGATTCACTCATGGCAGCAATCGTATGCAGTAATTACTGGAAACCAATCGTAGATAAGGCGAAAAAACAACCTGATCCAGTAAAATGGTTACTCGCACAAGAAGTCATAGACCCAGGAATAACATCACTTAACATCGGAAAGATTGAAAAGAGTGCGTTTGTGCAGATTGTAAAAGCAGTACCAAATGACAAGTATTGGCAATACGGTGAAAAGCAAATCTATTACAAAAACGGCGGATTTACGATCACCAATCCAAAGACAGGTTTCAAGTGGTCAACAACAGATCCGAAGCCTGCCGGAGCTGTTGACCTTGAGGTTGTCAATGGCCCATTCGTTGATACGATCGTCTACAAAATATTTGGAAATAAGCAAGTCGCAATTCAAGCACTTTTAACAGGCGATATCGATTATATATTCAACCCAGTTGGCATAACTGCAGGTGAGGCAGAACAACTGAAAGGTCAGAAAAACATCAAAGTTGTATCAAACCCACAACTTGGTTTCAGATTCCTTGCTTTCAACATGAGAAAATTTCCGATGAACATTAAAGAGTTCAGACAGGCTTTGGCAGCTTTGATAGATCGTGATTTCATATGCAACCAAGTACTACAAGGCAGAGCAATTCCACTTGCAACTCCGATACCACCTGCGAATAGCTTCTGGTACAACTCTTCAGTCAAGACCGTTGGTGAAGGGCTCAGCTTGGGTGAAAGATATGCACTTGCAATTAGCTTGCTCAAAAAGGCTGGATTCAAATGGGATACAGAACCTGTCATCGATACAAAAGACGCGAAGAACCCTGTCAAAACAGTCGGTAAAGGTTTAAAGGGACCAGATGGTAAGCTAGTCCCAACATTGACACTCATGTCACCTGGTATGGACTACGACCCGATGAGAGCACAGACAGCCATGTACATCGAACAATGGGCAAAGAACATCGGTATGCCTATCAACCTTAAACTCACAGATTTCAACGAAATCAGCACAAAAGTATTCGACGAAGTTGATTTCGATATGTTCATACTCGGTTGGGGAATTCCTCGGGTTCCAACGTATTTCAAAGACTTCTGGCACAGCTCACAGATGGCTCCAGAAGGATTCAATGTCCCAGGATATGCCAATCCTGAATTTGATGCACTTATCGACGAGTTCGAATATGCTGACAATTTCGATCAAGCAAGAAAAGCCATTATCGAAGCTCAGCAGATACTTGCGGACGACCTACCATATATTATTCTCTTCACAAACCCAATGGTGGAAGCTTACAGAACAACGATACAGTTCCCGTTTGACAATGTACTTGATGGTATCCAAGGCTACTATGGGCTCCCAGAAAATGTAAAGAGAGTACAATAATTCTTAGAAAAGATTTCCTTGAAATCCCCCCGTAAGGGGGGATTATTGGATATGTATAAATCGGATTTTCCAAAGGAGAGGTGAAGATGACGAAGGCCTTAATAATAACCATTTTTGGAGTTATTATCCCCGCAATAGGGGTGATTTGTTCACTCTGGAAAGGGAAGAAACCAATCAATTACATTTTTCTGGCGATTTCTCTTGCACTATATTATGGCGCACTTTTCAATGTCAAATACTTGTACCTTTTTAGTCCGAGATTTAACTACATCATTGCTCCTTTGATATACTTCTATGGTTTTGACCTGCCTGGCTTAGCAAAGTTCATTAGAAATAGGATGGCTCAAATAGTTTTATTGCTGGTGATATACGTTACCGTAGTTTTCTTCATATTCCTTGCAATGCCTGGAGACTACACTACGAAATTCCTCGATCCGAAATTGATGAAAAACCCCGAAATGTATGAAAGGATGAAACATCTCTTTGGTGTTGATGATCCATGGTATGTGAAGTATTATAAACACATGAAGAACTTCTTTAATCTTGAAATGGGAGTATCGTTCAGCGAATATCCAAGAGCAGTTGAAGATATCATAGCTGAAAGATTGCCACGTACGTTGTTCTTATTCTTGGCAAGTTCGATCTTGTCTTTCTTGCTTGGATTCGATCTAGGGAAAAGAATCGCATGGAAGAGGGGTGGATTAGCAGACAAAACAGCTACACTTGTTGGAATTGTCTTTTGGACGATATTCACTCCATTCTACATGCTCATAATAATATGGCTTTTCTCTGTCACTTTGAAGTGGTTCCCGCTGTCTGGGTTCATCACTCCTTCAAAGTGGTTCGATGCACCTTTTAGTGCTCAGAACGTTTTTGTAAAACTACTTTGGACAGAACTATTCCTATTAATTTCGTGGTTAATTGGCATCACCATATCCGGACAGTTAAAAACAATTAAATCAAAAAAGACAGCTATCTGGTCTTCTGTCATTGCAGGCGCTGCCATTTCAGTTCTTTACTGGGCTACAAATGGTATGGGGAGTTATGCATTAGATATCATTTATCACCTTGCCTTACCTGTGCTATCACTAGTTACATTGGGTTTTGCAGGTGATATGCTAGTTATGAGGGACACTATGCTGGAAGTGATAAGAGAAGACTACATAACAACCGCAAGAGCAAAAGGCCTTCCTGATAATGTAATCAGAGATAAACATGCTGCACGCACAGCACTTTTACCACTTATGACGAGCTTCGTCATCGGACTTGCATCCACTGTCAGTGGTGGTGTTATCACCGAGACGATGTTCTCTTGGAAAGGCATGGGCCTCACTTTGCTTGATGCAACTACCGCGCAAGACACCCCATTGGCTATTGGATGCCTTGTATTTACAGGAATACTGGTCCTTTTTGCGCACCTTGTCGCTGATATATTGTACGCAATCTTAGATCCACGTATAAGGTACTAAGGGTCCTAGAAGAGGTGAGATGGATGACAGATACAGGACAAAGAGTTGAAAAGAAAGAGTCAATTACGAAAATAAAATTCAAGCTTTTCATAAAGAATTTCAAGAAGAACTGGGCTATGTTCAAAGAAAGTAAGATGGGAATGTTTGGCCTTTGGGCTATAATCATCTTCGGTATCTTTGGTGCTCTTTCTCCAATCGTGCTGAACATAATCGATACCAGTATATATGACCCTGTTGTTGGAATAGATGCGAGGATTTTATCGAGTAAGTATATAACTGATTACTTGTCGACACAGAACCTGGTAAAAGGTATTGAAATACCATCTGCACAATTTTGGGTGTATTCTTTTATGGACAAAGGTGAACAATTCAAGTCGTCGATGGAAACGCTAGTAAAGAATTCTGTATACGAGATCATGCCTACATATGCACCAGATAGCTTCAGGCATCTACTTGATACAATCTCCGATAGCTATATACCTGCAAAGGAGAGAATGTATTTCCAAAATAGCGTTTCTGAACTCGTTGATAAAGGACTCATAAGATTTTCTGCACTGTCTTCGGTGAAAGATATCGGAAATAGGGATAAATTCTCGTTCCAAGACTTTTCAGAACTGCTTCAGAAGATCGATCACAAAACATTGGCAATAGCACTTTCACCGTATTCCGATTCTGATGAAGTCTCAAGGGCTCTTCTTTGGTTCAGAAGTTTGAATAGAGGAAATGATGAACTCATAGACGAATTCAGTGATATGCTTTATCAAACATACTCAAAAGAAGAGATAGTTCCTGCTCAAAATCAAGTCCTAGACATCGCAAAAAGTGTTGCAGATGTAAGTATGATAAGCCAGCTTTACGTTACGTCCGACTACCAATTATCCGATGTGATAGCCAACGATGTAGTCGGAATTCCCGAACTTGTTAATGCTGCAATGTTTAATCTATTACCTGATTTACTAGTCCTCGCAAGGGAAGACGATATGTTAAATGAGAATCTTGAAAAAAGTCGGTATAAGAATCTACTCGAAATTGCAAAGGAAAAACTATCTGATCTGACAAAGGAAGAAATCTATGCTTCAGCACTTTCAAAGGCCAAAACAATGGTGAAGAACATCGAAGATGAAATGAAAGCGATAGGTTTAGATAGAACACATAAAAATACCGACGAATTTCTAGAGACCTATGCGGGAATGGAGTTGGCAAAAGTATCGGTCGATATCGGTGACGAGTATCGTGCTAAGGTTGAAAACGAACTTGCTAGGTATTCTTACACAGCAAGAGAAGGCTTTGTTGCAGAGCTAAACAATATATTCTTAGAAATAGCGTCTGCAAGGTCTTTCATGTCAAATCTACTAGGTAGAAGCGATGTACCTGAGAGTTACGAAGTCCTGGGTAGCAAGGTCATTAAAGTCCTGGCAGATCCAGTTTCTTCGCTGATGTCATATGCGTTCCAAGGAACAAAGAAGCTTGATAAAGTTATCGCAAATATTGATAATTCACAGTTTGATGACTATAGAAGGCTCGATATTATAGAAAAGTTGAAAACATATAAGGAACCCATTGAAGCCGTGAGATTCCTCATTGGTGAGGGAGATATAGATGACAACATATATAATTTAATGGTATCAGAGCATCGCACCCTATTGAGTGATGATAGCATATGGAATGAAGTTAAGGGTGTCAAAGATTTGGAAAAGACGATGAAAACTGAATGGTCGCAATATTTTGCTGAGTCCAAACTAGTTGAGATATTCAACGACCTGTCTATAAGAAATAAGATAGGTGTTGGTCATCCATTACCACCAAGTAAATGGCATTGGCTTGGGACTGATCCAGTCGGTAGGGATGTCTTTATTCAACTCATGGTAAGTACGCCAAGTGAATTTCTCCTTGGTGTCTTAGCTGCGTTCATAACAGTTTTCATAGGTACAATAATAGGTACGGCATCTGCATATTATGGTGGTGCGATAGACGTCATGTTCATGCGTGTTGCCGATTTGATGATGTTATTCCCATCGACTGCATTTTTGATCGTTCTATCTGGATTCATGACGATGGATCTCTTCAAGCTTGCCCTCATACTTGGATTGCTGGGCGGATTTGGCGGTATTACACTCGTTCTAAAAGCACAGGCTCTAACTGTAAAAGTTAAACCATACATCGACGCTGCAAGGGCGTCGGGTGGAAGCCATGGTTATATCATTTTTAATCACATAATACCGAATGTCATGCCACTATCTTTTTTGTACATGATGTTCAATGTTACAGGTGCAATATTCTCTGAAGCAGTTTTAAGTTTCTTCGGCTTGATGAAGGTAAGGATGTCTTGGGGTTTGATGATAAACACAGTCTGGAGTTCGGGATATCTAGGCTCTGGAAACATCGGGGCATACTGGTGGATGTGGATTCCGGCAGGTGGAGCGATTACGTTGCTCTGCTCTGCTTTTTACTTCCTAGGTAGAGGCCTTGAAGAAATCGTTAACCCAAGACTTAGAAAGAGGTGATCGCTGTGGCTATTATAAAAGTTGAGGATTTGAAAATGCACTACAAGACAAAAATGGGATACGTCAAGGCAGTAGATGGTATTTCATTCGAACTTGAAGAAGGCGGTAGCCTTGGTATAGTCGGGGAATCTGGATGTGGAAAGACGTCCGTTTCCATGACTCTCTTGAGAACACTTCCAGAGAATGCTCATTTCATGGGTGGTCATGTCTGGTTCAACGATAATGGCAATATCGTAGACCTAGCCCAATTAAGTGAAAACGAGATGAGGCATTACAGATGGAAGGGCATTTCTATGGTCTTTCAGGCAGCGATGAACTCTTTGAATCCAGTTTACAAGGTGAGCGATCAGATAATCGAGGCAATTCTTACTCACTATCCCGATACTCCAATAGATGAAGCAAGAAAAAAGGTGGAGAGATTGTTTGAGCTCGTAACACTCGATCCAAAGAGGATGGATGAATACCCACACCAATATAGTGGAGGTATGAAACAGAGAGCAGTAATCGCCTTGGCATTGGCTTGCGATCCCAAGATCATAATCGCAGACGAGCCTACGACTGCTCTAGACGTCATCGTACAAGATAAGATACTCAGGGAACTCAAAAAAGTTCAAGACCAACTGAATATGGCTATGATATACATATCACACGATATTGCGGTCATAGCTGAGGTAAGTGAAAAGATAGCTGTGATGTACGCCGGAAAGTTTGTTGAACAATCAGATTCCACAACCGTTTTCAAACACCCAATGCACCCGTACACATTTTTGCTCATGAACGCATTCCCAAGTCACGTGGGCGAGAAGAAGAAATTATTCACCATACCTGGCGAACCACCAAATTTGCTTAACCCACCAACGGGATGCAGATTTGCTCCAAGATGTCCGTGGGTAACAGACAAGTGTTTAAATGAAGAGCCACCTTATATAGAAATAGAAAAGGGACATTTTCTTGCATGCTGGCATCCTTTGACGGAAGAGGTGAGACAGAATGAGCTCAGAAAATAGATCAGAAGGCAAAAAGATACTTCTCGAAGTAAAAGAATTGAAGAAATTTTTTCCAGCTGAACGCGCACTATTTGCGAGGGTAAAACATTTTGTTCATGCAGTTGATGACGTATCTTTTGAGATAGCTGAAGGTGAATCACTAGGTTTAGTTGGTGAATCTGGATGCGGTAAGACAACAACTGGGAGAATGATAGTTAGGCTCGAAGAACCAACAGATGGCACGATAAAATTGTATGGTAAACAGATAGACGAATACGAAAGGATGGAATATCATTCGATTGTCCAGATGATCTTCCAAGATCCGTACGAATCTCTGAACCCGAGAATGACGATATTTGATATAGTTGCAGAACCCTTGAACATACACAACATCGGAACACTCGAAGAAAGGGAAGACAAAGTAATGGAACTATTGCAAAAGGTTGGTATGACACCCCCAGACAGCTTTCTATGGCGATATCCACACGAACTTTCCGGTGGTCAGAGACAAAGAGTTGCAATGGCTAGGGCACTGGTACTCAACCCAAAATTGATCGTTGCGGACGAGCCAACATCGATGCTTGACGTCTCTGTTAGAACAGGTGTGATGCAACTGATGATGCAACTTCAAGAAGACTATAAGATGTCTTATCTGTACATCACGCACGACCTTGCAGTCGCAAGGTACATGGTCAACAGAATAGCCGTCATGTACTTAGGAAAGTTAGTTGAATTAGCGGAAACAGAAGAGTTACTCCATAATCCACTACATCCGTATACAAAATCGCTCATGGATGCTGTTCCAGTACCTGATCCGGAGTATAAAAGAGGTGAACCGAACATTATTGGAAACATAAGCGCACCTATAGACCCACCACCATTATGCAGGTTCTACGACAGATGCCCATACAGAGAGTTTTTAGGTGATAAATGCAAGACAGAACCACACCCAGAACTAAAAGAAGTATCTTCAGGGCACTTTGTGTCGTGCTATCCAGTCCACGAAGGTAAATTGTAAACTTAGCATATTGTAAGTCGACACCAAAATCAAAAAGCAAGGGGAGGCAAATAGCTGCCTCCCCTTTATTCTTGAGTTTGATAGTTGCAAATTTTCGAAAAGTTCTGAAGCTCTGCGTGGCTAAAGCCAGCAGGTTCT
>DPIB01000211.1 GCA_003522805.1 Fervidobacterium sp.
TAAGGTGGCGGGTAGTTTAAGAGTACCTCTTTATCTCTTTATCTCGCTCTCTGATTGATGAAAAGTCTAATATGCTCTCGTTGATATTGTTAGAAAAAGTGCCCCATCCAGGGGCACTTTGACATTTGATATGAGATTTTTTGAATTGTTATTCTTGAAATTCTAATAAGCCATATTTGTCATTTCTCCTGTAGAGCATATTCAACTCTCCTGTATCTACATTTCTGAAGACAAAGAATGTATGGCCCATTACTTCCATTTGTTCGATAGCTTCTTCCAAGGTTACGTTTGAGAGGAAAACTCTTTTTGCATTGTCAATTTTATCTTCCTCTTCGATAATGTGTTTTGGTAAAAGTCCTTCTGCTGATACCTCTCCTGTGCCTCTTACATTTGACTTGCGATATGTCTTATAGTACTCTCTTTCTCTTTTAACTGACTTTTCAAAATTGTCGCACGCAGTGTCGATTACACCATATACATCGTTAGCTTTTTCCTGTACAATGATGTTTTTACCGTTCATGTAGGTCTGAAGCCGCAGTACGTATAGTGGACCATCTTTATCAAATCGTGCCTCAATACTAAAATCATCTCTTTGTGCAAATGATCCAAGCCCTCTTTTAACTTTTTCTAACTTCTCTTCCAAATAACTTTCCATAGCATCAGATAGCTCGAAACCACGAGCAAATGTTCTAACTTCCATATGATCACCTCCGAGTGATTTCTTCGTTTAGCTCAGTTACAAGCTCCATAGTGTAGAAAGACAGAGTGATAAGGAAATAAGAAGTTGTTTTTCCTATCATCAGCTTTTCTTCAGAAAGTATGAATTTCTTTGCTGTCATGATTGTAGCTATAAGTAGCGCAGTTGTGATAAGGAATAGAAATGGGACAAAAAATCCTATAAAGGCAAATATCAATATGAAAGTCATATATAGGCTAGATAGTGCATAAAGTTTCTCATCACTGTTTTTAAACCATTTTGAAATCGTTATACACAACCCTATTGTCCCTATAAAGAAGACAGTGTTTGCAATTCCGAAGAATATCTTAATTGCAACATGATCAATGAAAAAGAACGAGTTTGAAATGATTGACATTGTGAAACCTAATGAGAATAATATGGAAGAAAAGACTATGAAATCTTTTGATGACTTCTCTTCAACAATGCTGTTGAGATAGTCCTTTATCATCAAATCAACCCCCTTCCAATTGCGAATCCAAATACTTCAGGACCTACATGGGCAGCTATACCCGGCCCTATTCGAGCTACTGAGTGTACTTTAAAATCCTCCAATACCTTATCAAGGTACGTTTTCATACTCGATACACCATAACCACCGATGATCATTGGGTTTTCTACTTTTTTAGCAAACTCAGCAGCAATTTCTCTCATTTTTGTGATACAACCTTCCATTGTCCGGGCGGTATCGAGCGAGTATGTGTATCCATCGTCGTCTGTGGAGAGGATTGGCTTGATCTTCAAAAGTTTGCCTATTAATGACTGTGCTTTACCAATTCTTCCACCTCTTTCAAGGTATTCGAGGGTAGAGACTGTGAATACTAATAGGCTTTCACGCACAAACTGTTGAATAACTTCCTGCGTGACGTTTATACCATTCTCCACTGCATTTATCACTCTGTAGAAAATGTAAGTGGTCTTCACACTTGCACTTCTAGAGTCTAGTACGACAACATTTTGGAGGTTTTGCTCTCTTACAATGGAAGATATAGCGTCGTACGTACCGCTTAGTTTTTGCGATATAGTTACTACATAGACTTTATCGTATTCTTTTGAGTATTTTTCAAGCTTTTCTCTCATTTCTTCGCGACTAGGCTGTGATGTTGTTACCTTTGCACCGCTCAAACAATGCGAATAGAATTCTTCATCTGTTATAGTAACTTTGTCTATATATTCCTTGTCGTTAACGTATACCTTCAGTGGGAATACGTCGGTAGGTACGCCAAAATCTAAGCCGGGTTGGTAATCAACTGAACTGTCATAAAGATAAATTGTCCTCATGATTTCCCCCTCACTTTACTTTTCTCCCGATTACAATGCCAAATACTTCAGTTCCTACGTGGGTTAGTATTGCTGTCCCTAGTCCGAAAAAGCTTGGTTTCCAACCATTCATCTTAGCTATATCATATACGCACTCTTTGTACTCATCCTTACCAACCGCTGCAAGCATTTCAAAACTAGATTTGTCTTTTTCCCCTATGAATTTGTAAATTTTTTCAGTAAGTATTTCAAAGATTTTCTTCTTTGAAACTGCTTTCCCTGTTAATTCGATTTCTCCCGTTCTTGCTATCGTGAGAATAGGTTTTATATGTACCATTTTGCTCACTAGTGAAAGGACCTTACCCACTCTTCCACTTCTCTCTAGGCGAGTAGTATCAAAAATCACAATCAAGAATAGTGAGTCATCTCTATATGATATTATATCATTTTGTTCGATGTTTTTACCAAGTTCAATATCTGAAATCATACGTTCCAGAATATATGTGTTCTGAATACTTACCGATTTTGAGTCGAAAACGATTATATTTTCGTATTTATTGGCTACAGTAGTAAAGAGACTATACGTACCACTTAGTAGTGAAGAAACTGATAGAACATAGACTTTATCGTACTTTTCGGAGAGATCATCAAACAAAGATTCAACTTCATTTGGGGAGGGTAACGATGTCTCCAGATTCTTTCCTTCCTTTATCGTTTCCATTATCACATCCAAAAACTCATCACTATCCCGATATTCTTTCCCATCAGCATAGACTCTTACAGGGATAGTGTAGATATCAACTGTTGGCGCATAGTCTTTGCTCAGTTTCGTTGTACTATCGATTACTACAGCGCTTCTCAACTAATCTCACCTCATTTTGTAACTGTACCACTTCCAGTCTCTGATAATTGTTGGCTTTCCACTCCATTACCAAGGTATTTGTGTGGATCGAATTCTTCTGGTCTACCCATTTCTTCTGTTAATACAACAACGTTGCTGTTGCCATCACAGTGGATGAATCCATCAACTACTCGATAGACTTCTCTACTGTTTTCAAACTCTATCCTTACATCTGTAATTGCCAGCTTGGCAATGATGGGTGCTCTCTTGTCGAGTACACCCATCTCTCCTTCTACTGTTCTAAAAACAACTAACTTTGCATCTGAAAACTCGGCTATTCTGTAAGGGGTTACTATTCTAACCTTCATATTATGCGAGCGCAAGGAAATTCATCTTCCAACAACATGGGGAGAAATGCGCTCTTCTCTCCTTTCTAGATCAGCGTTTGATGATATTGTTTATCAGATTACTGCTACTTGTGTAATTTTCTTCGCTTTTTCTACCGCTTCATCTATCGTACCAACCATGTAGAATGCTGCTTCGGGTAGATCGTCGTACTTACCATCCAGGATCTCTTTAAAACCTCTAATCGTTTCTTTGATTGGTACATAAACCCCGGGCATTCCAGTGAATTTCTCGGCAACGTGGGTAGGTTGTGTTAAGAATCTTTGGATTTTTCTTGCCCTTTGTACAGTAATCTTGTCTTCTTCGGAGAGCTCTTCCATGCCGAGTATTGCGATTATATCTTGCAGATCCTTATATCTCTGGAGCACTTCTTGGACACCCCTTGCAACTTCGTAGTGCTCATTCCCCACTTCATTTGGGTCTAGTATTTTAGAGTTAGAGGCAAGTGGATCAACTGCAGGATAAAGACCCAGTGCAGATAATTGTCTGGATAAGACTATTGTGGCATCAAGGTGCGTGAATGTTGTTGCTGGAGCTGGATCTGTTATGTCATCTGCTGGAACGTAAATTGCCTGAACGGAAGTTATTGAACCACGTTTTGTTGAAGTAATTCTCTCTTGTAGCTCACCCATGTCGGTCGCTAAAGTTGGTTGATAACCAACAGCTGATGGCATGCGCCCAAGTAAAGCGGAGACTTCACTACCAGCTTGAACGAATCTGAATATATTGTCTATGAACAACAACACGTCTTTGCCTTCTACATCTCTGAAATATTCTGCTATTGTTAATGCCGTTAATGCAACTCTGAATCTTGCCCCCGGTGGTTCATTCATCTGGCCAAATACAAGCACAGTATTGTCTAAGACTCCCGCTTCTGTCATATCAAGGTAAAGGTCGTTCCCTTCTCTTGTTCGCTCTCCAACACCCGCAAACATGGAAAAACCGTGGTGTTCTATGGCTATGTTCCTAATCATTTCCATGACAAGTACAGTTTTGCCAACACCCGCACCACCGAAGAAACCTATCTTTCCACCTTTCGGAAATGGGGCGAGCAGGTCTATAACTTTAAGGCCCGTTTCTAGTATTTCTATTTCTGTATTTTGTTCTGCCATAGATGGTGCTGGTCTGTGGATTGACCAATACTGAACATCTTTGACCTCTCCAAGTTCATCTATAGGTTCACCTATGACGTTAAGCATCCTACCGAGCACACCTTGTCCAACAGGTGCCTTGATAGGTTCACCTGTATTCTCTACTTCCATTCCACGAACTAGACCGTCTGTGCTATCCATGGCAACCGTTCTGACAGTGTTATCTCCTATTAGTTGTTCTACTTCTAGCACTAAATCCTTGTCAGTTTTCGGGTTTCTGACAATTAGTGCATCATATATATCTGGCAATTCTCCTTCCAAAAACTTAACATCTACAACCGGTCCAATTACTGTTACTATTGTTCCTTTTGATTTTTTGGACACGTGCATCACTCCCTTATCTTTCTTTTAAGGCATCTGCACCAGTGACTATCTCTATGAGTTCTTGTGTAATCGATGCCTGCCTTACCTTGTTGTAATCTATGGTAAGTTGTTTTACAACGTCTTCCGCATTTTCAGTTGCATTTCTCATTGAATTCTGCCTTGCGTAAAGTTCACTGATTTTAGTTTCAAATGCTAAGGAGAACAAGACACTCGTAGCGTAGAATTCTATCAACTTAACCTGAAAATCTGCCCCGACAGGTTCAAATTCGTACCTGTCACCGTATTCATTATTCTTTTGTTCATTAAACGGTGTTAAGGTAAAAACATCAGGTATCTGAGCCAATTTATTCTTGAATTTTCCATATACTACTCTTGTTTTTGCAACGTTGTTTGATAGCATGTCAGTAACAAGTAACTGTGTGAAATCAAATGTTGGGACTTCATACTCATACTCGTATATGCGAGCTACTTTTGAATTCTTCTTAAACGATGGAGCAATTTTCGCACCTACTACATAGATTTGGTCAAAGTTTTCTCTTCTATCTAAATTAATTGCGGCCCTTGAAATTTCTGATGGAAAAGAACCACACAATCCCATGTCTGTACCGATGACTATCAAAGCACTCTGACCATTGCCAGTTACAAAAGGATGTTCTACCTCAAAATGGACTTGAGAAACTATGTTCTTTGTCTCATTTAGAAACTCACGAACAACCCCGAGACGTTTTTCAACTTTCCTTATCTGGGCAGTTGAAACCATCTCCATTGCTTTTGTAATTTTCTTAAGGGATTGGGTCGCCCCTATCCTTCTTTTAATTTGGAGAAGCTTGCCGCGACTCATTTGGCATCACTTCCCATAAATCTTCACAAAGTCTGCCTTGAAGTTCTTAATTCCTTCGTGCAATTTGTGTTCCAATTCTTCTGTCAGTTCTTTCCTAGTTCTTATTTCCTGCAACACATCTGGATGATTCTCTTTGAAGTATCTTAAAACACCCTCTTCGAATGTCTTGACAGTTGCGGCTGGTAAGTCGTCGAGATAACCATTCACACCTGCAAAGAGGACAACAACTTGTTCTTCTACTTCCATCGGACTGTACTGAGGCTGTTTCATAAGTTCCATCAATCTTTGCCCTCTGGTAAGCTGAGCTTGTGTCGTTGGATCAAGCTCTGTTGCAAATTGTGCAAATGTTTCTAGTTCTTGGTATTGTGCGATATCTAACTTTAAAGAACCTGCTACCTGCTTCATAGCTTTTATCTGTGCCGCACCACCAACACGAGAGACTGAAAGTCCTATGTTTACAGCTGGTCTCTGGCCCGCATAGAACAGACCCGATTCGAGGTAGATCTGGCCGTCTGTAATTGATATTACGTTCGTCGGAATGTAAGCAGAAATATCGTTTGCTTGCGTTTCTATAATAGGCAGGGCTGTTAACGAGCCTCCGCCTGCATTTTCGTTAAGGCGCGCTGCACGTTCCAGTAGTCTTGAATGAAGATAGAACACGTCACCAGGATAAGCTTCTCTTCCAGGTGGTCTTCTCAAGAGCAATGAAATCTGCCTATAAGAAACAGCGTGTTTTGAAAGGTCATCGTATATAACTACTGCATCCTTACCATTAAACATAAAGTATTCACCCATTGCACAACCTGCATATGGTGCAATGTATTGCAATGTTGCTGGATCAGACGAAGATGCCACAACGACTGTTGTATAATCCATAGCTCCTGATTGCTTAAGCTTTTCAACTATCCTTGCAACTGCAGCAGCCTTTTGGCCTATTGCGACGTAGATACAGTATGCATCTTTGCCCTTTTGGTTTATTATCGTGTCTATCACCATTGCACTTTTTCCGGTCTGTCTGTCGCCAATTATTAGTTCTCTCTGGCCACGCCCAATTGGAATTAGGGAATCGATAACCTTGAGACCGGTTTGAAGAGGTGTATCTACCGGTTTTCTGTAGATAACGCCTGGTGCCTTGAATTCTATTGGTCTTGTCTCTTTGTAATCGACTGGCCCGAGTCCATCCAAAGGTTCACCAAGTGGATTAACAACACGACCAAGTAGTCCTTCACCGACAGGAACTTCCATAATTCTATTCATTCTTCTTACAGTGTGTCCTTCCTTGATTTCCCTATATTCACCAAGTATGATGATGCCAACGTTGTCTTCTTCAAGGTTGAAGGCAAGTCCCTTTGTTCCTGTCTCGACAAATTCGACCATTTCATTTGCCATGACATTGTTCAATCCATAGACCCTGGCGATGCCGTCGCCAATTTCTATAACTTTCCCAATATCCTCAAGCATTATTTCCTCTTTGTAGTCTGCTATCTTGCTTTCAAGCACTCTAACAATTTCTTCAGGGTTTAATCTCAAGGTATCACCCCTTCCTAATAAGCACGTCTTTGACTATGCT
>DPIB01000069.1 GCA_003522805.1 Fervidobacterium sp.
GATTTGAAAGAGGTTCATCGAACAGTAAGACAGAAGGTTCAACTACCAAAGCCCTTGCAAGTGCTATTCTCTGTTGTTGCCCACCGGATAAGCTCGATGGTGGTCTATTTTCAAATCCCTCCAAACCAACAACTTCGAGAATTTCTTTAACTCTCCTTTGAATTTCGTCTTTTGGAAGTTTTCTCATCTTCAGCCCATAGGAGATGTTGTCACCAACGTTCATGTGTGGAAAAAGTCCGTAGCTCTGAAATACCATTGCGGTGTCCCTTTTCCAAGGGGGAATTTCTACAACGTTCATATCGTTGATGAGTATTCTCCCGCTGGTCGGTTTCTCAAAACCCGCAATCATTCTAAGTGTTGTCGTTTTTCCACAACCTGACGGTCCAAGAAGGGTAACAAACTCCCCCGGTTGTATGTCGAACGTTATATTATCTACAGCCCGTATTTCGTTGCCTTTATAGTCTTTGAAAACTTTCGAAATGTTCTCTATTCTCAGCGTGACCTGTTTCACACATATCCCTCACTTTTAATAGCTTTCATAACATCACAAAGCCAGAGTACCAGAAACTAACCTATTATCGTCTTCTCTAGATATTCACTCTTTTTAACCACTAGCCTAAGCAGGCCAAAAACAGTCAATATTATTATTATCAGTACAGATGAGAGTACACTTGCAAGTCCGAACCTAAGATTTTCGGAGAAGTTGTATATTTGCAGCGTTATATGATACCATTTTGCAGATACGAGGAATACCACTGCACTGACTGCTGTCATCGCACGAACGAAGGTATAGGACAAGCTAGATATGAATGCAGGCCTTATAAGCGGGAGTACGATCGTTGAAAACACTGTTTGTGGATTTGCTCCAAGATTCTGAGCAGCTTCCTCAATCGATGGATCTATTTGTTTTAACGCTGCAACTCCACCCTCAACTCCAACTGGCAGTTCCCTAATAACATAGTTAATTACGATGATTGCAGCAGTGCCAACCAATATGAGAGGGGGTTTGTTGAACGCTATAACGTAGCTTATACCTATCAATGTTCCAGGAATAGAAAATGGCAACATTACCAATCCTTGAAGTAACTTCTTCCCTGCGAATTTCTTCCTTACGACAAGAAATGCGACCACCATAGCGAAAATCCCAGCTATAGGCATAGCAATTGCAGCCAAAATCGTCGTATCCAAAAGCGCATCTTTTCCTCTTTGAAGTGCCTCAACTATGTTCGAAAGTGTGAATGAATAGTCTACGCCCCAGTTTTTCACGAAGCATCCCATGAAAATCGTGGAATAAAGACCTACTAGGAATATAGCTATCACATACACAATCGTGGTAAGAACCTTTTTTAATCCGGGACTTACTATATCTACGATCCTACCGCTTGGCTTTCCAGTGACTGTGACATACGATTTTCTGTTTGTTATGTATCGTTGCAGATAAAATGCTGTCATCGTTGGGAGCAAAAGTAGAAGTGAAAGTGCTGCACCCCTGTCAAGCCTGTTCATACCAGTAACTTCAAGGTATGCCGTAACAGACAGAACATTGAATTTCCCACCAAGCATCAATGGATTTGCAAAATCTGCTATAGAGTTCGTAAAAACAAGGAGCCAAGAACTAAGCAGTCCTGGAGCTGAAAGTGGAAGTGTTACAGTTCTAAAGACCTTCCATCTATTCGCACCAAGATTCATCGAAGCTTCTTCAAGTGTGCTATCGATTGATTCCAAGACACCAAGCATTGTTAAATAGGCAATTGGAAACATCCCCATCGTTTGAGAAATTACAAGCCCATCTAGACCATATATATCCCATTTAAGTCCCAGGAGCTGTTTGGTAATAAGTCCATTAGAACCAAATAGTAGTATCAAAGAAAGCGTGAGTGAAAACGGTGGAGATATCATCGGAAGATTTGCCATAAGCGAGATGAATTTCTTCCCCTTTATCGTAGTTCTCGTGACGACAAACGCAAATAGGAAACCTATAGCAGTTGAAACAGTTGCAGTTAATACACCAAGTAGTATGCTGTTACCAAAGGACCGAAGATAAGCCTTTTCAGTTAGCACTGTTTTCCATACGTCAGACGTAAAAGTTCCTGTCCTAGCAAACGTAAGTTTTACAGCTTCGTATAGAGGATACAGAACAAATGTTAGGACGACTGCAAAAGTTATTATTATGGCGTATGTAGTGACTGGATCAATAGAAAAAGTCCCAATGGCAAACGCAATAACAAAGAGTGCATAGATAATTAAGAACATCGTATCTATTGTTCTAAGCAATTTCAGAACATTCTCCGCATCATGCAGTTGTATCATAACACCTATGACTTCGTAATCTTTCTCAACTGGAGCAAATATTGCAAAGTATTCTTTACCACTAAGTTTTATTGTTTGATTCGAAATGTAAAACTCTTCATAGATCGCATTTTCTTGGCCATATTCGTAATCTGGCAGTCTCTTCAAGATATCGGAAATCTCTACATTTTCAATTTCTGTCCCATCAAAGTACGAAATGTAGTAGTATATTTCTGGAAACTTTTCAGCTAAAAAATTAGGTTCCACAGAAGCAACAGAACGTGCTAAATTTAATGAATTCTCCCGTGATAAACGGGAGAATTCATTTCTAATGGTGGTTCTAACCCAAAACAACACCCCAAATACTATAGCAATTACTAAAAAGAACTTGATTATCTTCCAATTTCTTTGTTCCATCTGTCTATTAACCTCTCTCTGTTCTGCGCTTCCCAAAGTAGATCTTGTTGGATAAGGTTTATGTCTTCAGGTTTGTAAACGACCTTGTTTTTGGGTGCTTTCGGCGAGAGTGGTATCACATACCAGCTTGCAATGATTGATTGTGCCTTGTCACCAAGTACCCAGTTATACAACTTCTTTGCCTCAAGTGGTTCTTTACCACCTTTGATCAACGACATGGCAGCAATTTCATACCCGGAGCCATCCACTGGGAGTGTAATGACGATTGGAGCCCCTTCCTTCTGTAACTTGATCAGATCATGCAGGTAACCAATGGCTATTGGTGTCTCACCTATTGCGCAGTCTTTTCCAGGTGCTGCACCGGATTTTGTATACATATTGATGTTTACATTGAGTTTTTTCATATACTCAAATGCCTTGTTTTCATCTCTTTTATAGATATTAATCATCGTGGTAATCACGTTGTATGCAGTTCCCGATGTATTTGGGTCTGCCATTCTGATCAAACCTTTGTATTCGGGCTTTATTAAATCTGCCCAGCTTGTTGGTGGTGTTATCCCAAGCTCTTTCGCTCTGTTCTTGTTCGTTGCAAAGGCCAATGGTCCAACGTACAGACCTATCCAATATCCTTCTGGGTCCTTGAATTTTGCATCGATAAACTGGCTGTATGGTGCCTTGTATGGTGTTGTGAAACCCTTTAGTTTTGCTTCAACATGATATACTCCAACTCCACCAACCCAGATTGAAGCCTGTGGGTTGTTCTTTTCTGCTTCAAGTCTTGCAAGCACCTCACCTGTTGATAATCTCACCCAGTTTACTTTTATTCCTGTTTCTTTCTGGAATTCTTCAAAGAGTACCTTTGCAAGTGGCTCTTCTAATGTTGTGTAAGCATTCACGTAGTTTGCTGAAAAACTCAAGACCGAAATGCATATAATAAGAAACGTAAGGACTAATTTCCGCATACCTTCCACCTCCTCAAGTGTCAAGAATATTATAACACAGAAACGCTATTTCATTCAACCTTTTGAAAGTTAGTATTTCCAAAAAAACTCAGTTAGCACTTCAGAGTACGTATTATTACACATTATTGTGCATAATTATGCCGCTCTATACGTAATAATATGGTACATCAACTTTGTATTTTCCTCTAAAGACTTGTTCTTTCAACATTAGTGAACTATCTAGATCATGGAAATCGAATGCGCCTGTTCCAAGTGCGAACTGAACACTCTGATTGATTCCAAGGCTCGATTCTCCCATGCATCCGATCATGAGCTTTAAATTTGCCGCCTTTACCATTTCGACAATTGCCAATGCATCACTTATACCTGATTTCATCAACTTTATGTTTATGTAGTCTACAGCTTCTTCTTTTATAAGCCTCATGACATCATACTTTGTCTTCGCACTTTCATCAGCAGCAACTGGGAATGGTGAGTTCCATCTAACATACTTTAATCCCTCGATATCGTACATACCAACAGGTTGTTCAAAAACTGATATATCTACCCCTGCCCTGTACACTTCTGTCACAAATCGCACTGCTTGTTTTGGTGTGTAGCCCATATTTGCATCGACGATGTACTTGCATCCTTTTGTAGCTTCGTGAATTGCTATCATCGATTTGATATCTTCTTCCAGATTTTCCCCAATCTTTATTTTTATGATATTGTGCCCTTTCCCGACAATGCTCTTGGCTTCACTGATACGTTCTTCTATCGTTCCAATGCTCATCGTTTGATCAGTTTCTATTTTTGTCTTCGCACCGCCAAGGATTTGATAAACCGGTACGCCTGTTTCTTCGCTGAATGCATCGAGCGTGGCATATTGCACAGCTGCTTTTATGCTTGGAGCACCAAAGAGTTTATCTGTGATATCGAATATTTGCCTGTAATTTCTCACGTCCATTCCTACGATCATTTCATTCACGGCATTTTCTAAGCCCATGACTGCTGCGACTTTTTCACCGTTAACTCTGAATGATGGTGATGCTTCACCGTAACCAATTATTCCATTATCCAGTTCAACTATAACTTCTATGTTTTGTGATCCATACGAAATACTATTCGTTATATGGAATGGCTTGAAATACTCAAACTCTTTCATCTTAAATTCCACAGATTTCACCTGTCCCATAAGTAATTCCTCCCTTATTTTTGTTTTTTGGAAATTCTATTTAGACTTGTTTGAAGTCAATGACTTCTATTTTAGTCTCTACATCGAGTATGTAACCCTTATCTATATCTGCATATTCCATTTCCCCGACCTGATTGTCGTATGGGTCTAAACGCCATGAGTGTTTTGATGGTACCAAGTCATCTTGAAATTCCGTGTTTGCAAACATTCTAAATCCATCAAGGTTTGTGAAATAGAACAACCTCATGCTTTCATCATCTCGCCGGCTACCTCCAAAGGAAAGATCAACTGGTACCCATCCAAGACCTTCTAAGTATATGAGCGTCCAATCGTGTGGAGAAGCTGAGAGCGGAGTGATGCTCCAACCAGATTGCCATTTTGCAGGAATACCTGTCATACGGCAAAGTGTAAGGAACAGCAATGCCTGAAATCCACAATCTCCTTTGAAGACTGTTGTAACATATTCTGGTATGTTATCGTAGAGTGCATAAGGTAGAACATATGAATAAGAAACATTAAGCGTTACAAAGTCGTATATCTTTCTAGCACGAGTTAGATCATCAAAGTCCATATAATCTTGGCAACCAAATATGATATCTAAGATAGACCATAGATATTCTGTAAAGTTTATGTGCGGTAACTTTTCGGAAGTATCCTTTTCTTCAGGTTGCGGTTCAAGATTCTTTTCAGTTCCAATCCATTCTTTTACATTGTATTCGAATTCAATTGAGAATTCATCGGTATCTATACCTTCCATGTAAACCGTTCTCTGACCAACCAGGTTATCAGCTATGAAATGTTCATGACTCGATTTGACCAATTTGACAGATGATTGTTGAAATGCTTCTTTAGGGAAAGGTAACCATACTCTTACACGCTCATTTTCTGGATTGTCCTTTTTCATGGAGATCTTGGCATGTACATTGTAGGTCCTTGACTTACCACCTTTTAGTAACCTCCCAATTGTGTCGTTTATGAGTTTTCGCCTCTTAGACCCCTCTCTGCTTTCTTTGGTGAGCTTCTGTCTTGCTTTGTACTCTTTGCTAGAAAATACAAGATTGCTATCAAACCTTTTTTCGAACATCTTCACATCTCCTACGTACATCCAATCGATTCTTCCATCCCGAACAAGCCTTTGAAATTCCTCCTTTGTGATGTCTTTGAAACCTTTCTTCAGCAGTGCATATGCTTCTTTTTCCGTGTAGGGGTAAGTCTTTTTAAGCAGTTTGATACGGTACAGCTCAAAGAGCAGTCTTTTTGTCATAGCATCAGGTAGTTTGTGCTCTTCCAAGCGTTTCTTTATCTCGTTCTGTGCGGTCGAAAAAAGACCATTGGTAACCTGTCTTCTGATATCTTCTGGTAAAGGATAGACGAGAAACTCCACAACAAATCCCCCCTTGTGTACCCACCATCATAACTTTTGGGTCGTATTCTTGATATTATCAACGTATAGCACTCTGTATCCTTGATATTAATTTTACATCTAAAATATTGAAAACTGAAACCCGATTAACTTAGTTGGCGACTGAAGAATTCTCCTTTTTAATTCTAGCATAAATCTAGCATAAGCTGATGGGAAATATCAATCTATTTCCAATCTGCATTTGGAAAATAAAACTCCTACGCTAATTAATTTGAGCGTAGGAGTTTTATGTACATTTCAAATTCAGTTTCCGAATTCTTTGATTATTCGATGACTAAATCTTCTCGCTTATTGCCTTCGCTTGCATGAATAGTCCCAAGTGATCTCTTCCACCCGTCTTGCTATCTGTACCGGACATGTTGAATCCACCAAATGGATGTGGACCGACTAGCGCACCTGTTGATTTTCTGTTGAAGTAGAGATTGCCTACGTGGAATTCTTCCTTTGCCCTCTCTATCCTTGCCCGGTCTCTACTATATAGAGAACCTGTTAGACCGTATTCCGTGGAATTTGCTATTCGCATTGCGTCGTCGAAATCTTCCGCCTTTATTATCGATAATACAGGACCAAATATCTCTTCTTGTGCAATTCTCGCATTCCACGGAACATCTTTGAAGACAGTCGGTTCTATGAAATATCCACCCAAATCTTCTCTACTCCTACCGCCACAGACAAGTGTACCTTCATTCTTTCCTATTTCTATATAGTTGAGAATTTTCTCCATCGAGGATTTGTTCACAACGGGTCCAAGCCAATTTTCCTTATACCTGACATCTCCCATTTTTATCTTCGATACTCTATCTACGACCTTTTCTACAAGTTTATCGTAAACGTCTTTCACTATTATTGCTCGGCTACCGGCACTACATTTTTGCCCTTGATAGCCAAATGCACTCACAACGATACCTTCCGCAGATGCGTCTAGGTCTGCCGTTTCATCAACAACAACAGCATCTTTTCCACCCATTTCAAGCACCGTTCTCTTCAACCAAATTTGGCCCGGTTGGGGCTTTGCAGCAAGCTCATGGATTCTTAATCCAACCTCTTTGGAACCTGTGAAGCTGATGAATCTGATCTTCGGATGTTTCACCAAATACTCGCCTGCTAACGCACCACTACCGGGCATGAAATTGACTACACCATCTGGTAAGCCTATTTCTTGTAGCACCTCGAAGAATTTTGCACCGATTACGGGACTGTCACTCGCAGGCTTTAGGATAACCGTGTTCCCCGTTACAATCGCAGAACTGGTCATCCCAACGAGTATGGCAAGTGGGAAATTCCATGGTGGAATGATCGCACCTACCCCGAGAGGTATATACCTAAGTTCGTTCCGTTCACCCGGAATTCTAACTAACGGTTGATCAGATGAATATCTGAGCATATCTCTCGCGTAGTATTCAAGAAAATCAATTGCCTCTGCCACATCTGCATCAGCCTCAACCCAACTCTTTCCAACTTCGTAAACCAGCCATGCATCAAATTCAAATCTTCTCTCTTTAATTCTCTTTGCAGCCTTTAGCATGTATTCTGACCTGATGTGTGCTGGTGTTTTACTCCACGTTTCAAACGCTTTCCACGCACTTTCTACTGCACGCTCAGCAAGCGCCTCATCGGCACTGTTTACGTATCCAACTACTTCGTCATATTTACTGGGATTGATTGATTTTATTTTCTTTTCCGACTTGTAGACTTTTCCTCCTATGACGATATCATACTCTTTTCCAAACTCACTGTACACTTTTTCAAGTGCTGTCTGCATGCGTTCCTCATTTTCTGGTTTTGAAAAATCTACTATTGGTTCGTTCTTGAATGGTGGTATGACTGTCCAATCTGTCACTTCATATCCTTCGTACATTTTATCCCCCCCTAATGTTTAGTGTCGAGTGTATTCACACAATCATTGTCTTTCAGTTTTCTCCTTCAGTTTCTTGACAATGAACGATGCAACATCTGCTCCTTTTGTACCTCTGCCAAATCCTGCATCTACACCATTTTCAACTGCCATATCGTTGTTGATCTGTGTCCCACCAACGATTATGAGCACCTTATCTCTGATGCCCTTCTCTATCGCAAGTTCGTTGAGCCTCTGCATATTTTTAACATGCACATCATTGTGAGTAATGATCATAGAGGCAAGAATTGCATCTGCACCAGTCTCAATAGCTGCATCTATCAATTTCTCTGGAGGTACACTTGTGCCTAAATAGACGTATTTTATACCGTATTTTTCGATCCCACCGTGTTTGATGTCGAGTATTTCTCTTAGTCCAACAGAATGTTCGTCCTCACCAACAGTAGCAGCCACGACCTTAATTGGATGTTTTTCAACGAATTCAAATAAATCTTCTTCAGGAAGCGTTTCAGGTTTCTTTGGTAGTTCAAGTTCGTCCACTTTGATCTCGAATGGTACTCTAGCCTTTAACTCCACATACGTACCTTCCGATGGGTGGAGCACGGTTTTGGCAATGATCGTTGGGTCTTGGAGTCCGAGCCTTTCACAGACTGTCAATGCTGCTGCCTCTGCATATTCTTCAGGTAAAGAGAATGTCATGTCGAGTTGTATCCAACCATCTGCAAACCACTCGACTTCTGGTTTTATAACTTTCTGCTTCCTCATGTCCGTTATCTTCTCAAGCCTTACTGTCACATTATCCGTCTCATCGAGTTCGTCTATAAATTGTATCTTATCGGGATTGTGGAATGTGCAGCCACCTATCAAATCACATGGCTTTTCAACATCTGCTGGGATGTTGTTGTAGCCAAAGTGTTCACACACCGGAGCCATGTAATCCACATCTCTTGAGACAACACTGCCAGCCGCGATTTCACCATCTTTTTTCCTTGCAATTCCATCGCCAAATCTCTCTGGATAATATCCATTATCCACGAACATACCTGCTTCTAGTGCCTCGAAGTATCCACCCATGTTAACTATCTCTTCGAGCATGAGAATAGCTCTCATTTTGAGTTCTCTAACCTTTTCCCTCACTGCTTGTTGGTCTACCTTGACGTACTTCTTTATTCCATCCATGGCTAGGAGCGTGTGCTTTGCTGTTTCAATACCTCTTATCGAATTGACATGCCAAGGTACATTTCTACCTTCATCAGGTGTGATCGTTGACTGCAGGTCTGCGCTTGTAAGCCTCGAAAGAACAGTGTTTATTACGTGGGCCCGCGTTGCATCGAAGAGATCCGACTCTATGTATCTAGTGTTCATCTGTGCTCTGAATCTGTATCCATCAAATAGCTCTCTCAATGCAATTGCATAGGGCATATCTATTCTCATTTCTGGGAGCGGTGCAATGACTGGTGGAACAGTTGATAATGCTATGTTGCCCTTCGGCATACCTACTTTCACAGAATACAAGCAGTTTATACCATGTTGTACCAACAGTTCCGGCATAACTGTCCAAGCTAATTTTGCGGATGCATTTGCATTGTGTGCACCGTCTATCTGAAGCATTTCCGCCCATGCCATGATCTTCTTTGCAACTGCCGCATCAACAAATGATCTAACTGGGTTAACACCACGATAAAGCACGTTGTATTGCGGATCTTGATGAGCACCATTGACTCCTTCTTCTGCAAATAAAACAGCGATTTCAGGACCGGCGACACCGGAGACATAACTATGAAAGTTGATTGGTCTTCCAACTTCATCTTCGATTAAATCGAGTGCCTTTCTCGTCGCCCTTAATTGCTTTCTTGTTATCGGTATACCGCCAACACCTTCTGGAGTACCTTCAATCAGACCATCGAAGTGTGATTGGCCAAGCGTGCGAATAACCATTATGTGATCAGCACCATGCCATGCTGCCATACGCATGCGCCTTATGTCGTCTTCGAATCTACCAGAGGCAATTTCTGAAGTGATTACCACATCTGGTTGTGGATCGATGTTGTTGAAATAATGTGCAGCAGGTAGTGGAATGCTATTCTTCAGTGGTTCACTGATCTGATAGTACTCGTATCTATCTATCTTTGTCCCTTCAGGTAATTTCTTTCTCCAAGTCCAGCCTCTTCTCCTAGGTCTATATTTATCCAAATCCTTAAGTATCTCTTCTACATCAATTGGTTTTCTTGGGTCAAGCTTATCCATTATTTGCTCACCCCTTTGAAGATTCTATCGACATCTTCCCAGTATTGTCCTTCAATCAACTTTCTGCCTGCTTCCATATAGTCGATACCCTTTTCTTTCGCTATGCGCCAGACGATATGACCAGCACCCTTACCGAGCAAGCCTCTCTCAAAGATCATGTCAACAAGTTGCTTTGATTCAAGACTATTGAATCCCATTCTGAGTAGCACAGATCTTTCTATCGATGGTGACGTATGCGTCTGAGCAAGATCAACGAGTGGATCTACGACTTTTTCAACAAGCTGCCAAAAGTATACGTTCAATTCTTCATCGCTCATGCCTTGAAGATGCTTGGACCTTTCCACAAAATCATCAACTCTCGGTTTCATTTCAACACCTCCTTAATTTCTGACATCCATTTCACAATTTCTTCTCCGCTTGCATGCAAATCTTCTTGCAGAAACTGCATCTCTGCGTCACTGAATTGTCTTACACCCTCCCGCTTGATTAGTTCTTTGAGATAACTCTTTTTCATATCTTCAACTGGGAATTCTATGACACCTATCTGAGATGGGTGCTGCGGTATTGCTATCACTTTGCCAGGCACATCCTCTTTTATCGAGTCTCCTCTTTTCACAACCATGCCCATCTGTTTTGCAAAAGTCAGTTGCGCAGATGGAAGTTTGCCCGCACCCGTGTATTCCGTTTCGTTTACAACAATCGTCTGGTCCTCGTCCATTTCAAGAGCCAACGCAATCGCTGCCGTCAAAGACGTGTTACCTGCAGGTCCTCTTTGCAGACCTTCAAGTTGCGCAAGCATTTCTGTTACATAAAAAACCTCTCCTTGAGTTACCAAAACATACCTATCCATGTATCTCAATGGCCTTGCGGCATTCTTCGGCACATCAGATCTATCTGGAAAGACCGCAAATGGTATACCAAAACCCGTATGACCTGTTGTGAAGTACTTCTTGTTAAAATCTTCATCACTTGCCATGTGAAGTCCCCTCAGATCTACACTTGCGCCGATTATCTTTGTTCCGATTGCACCTGCTTTTTTCAACCCTCGGGCGGTTCCTGTGATGAGACCGCCACCTGCATGCGTAACGATGACAGCATCTGGTTCTTTACCCGTTAATTCTTTCATCTGCAGTGCTATCTCGTATCCTAGTGTTTCTATACCAGCTATTGCGTACGGGGAATAAAGTGATGCGTTGAAGTATCCCGTCTGTTCGAGTAAGAGCAACGTGTAATAGAAAAGTTCTGGACCTACCGTGAGCTGCACAACCTCTGCACCATATGCCTCACATGCACGGCCCTTTTCGAGTATCTCAGGCTGACCCCTCCAATGACTATCGTAACACTCTTGCACGATGATACATTTTAAACCGCGCTTGGCAGCTTGAGAAGCAACGGCAGCACCGTAATTCCCACTTGTCGCTGCGATAACACCCTCATATCCGAATTCCTTTGCACGGTAGACACTAACAGCTGCACGCCTATCTTTGAAACTTCCAGATGGATTGGCAGCTTCATCTTTCAAGAATATCCGCGCACCTTTTCCTTTTGGGGCAAGTTTTCTTATTAGACGGTTTATATTCTTCAGTTCAACAAGTGGGGTATTTCCCACGCATGTTTCAGACTGGATCTGTCGTACCTCATCTATGGAATAACCAACTTCCTTCATCATCTTCTCATAATCGAATGCAATACCTTCGACAATGAATTCTTCATAGTCAATTCCAACTGCCTTTTTCATTATTTCAGTCCGTCTCGACATCACTGCATCGTAAGAAGTATCATTTGTTGATGTCATTTTTCATCACCTGCCAAAAACTCTCTCAGTTCTATGCCCACTTTCATCAATTCTGGTATAGGCTCACCAAAATTGTGGGTATACTTTGGATTGATATCTATCAAAATACCAGATAAGATTCGGTCAGTTGTGGTCTTAATGCGTACTGTAGCACCAAGTGATGCAATTTCATCAACTAAGAAACCCTTTACCCTCATTTGAAGAGGTACCTTCTTTGTATCTTCAGGTAGGTACTGTGCTCGTTCTTCTGGAGATAATATGTTCATCTGTACTTGGACCCAATCGCCCTTTTTGGCCAAGTTTGTAGACATTGGATCACCCCTTTCATTTAGAAACTTTGCTGTTAGATTAGGATTAAATCTAACGAATTGAGGATAAAATCGATCGTGGGACCGGAAGATCTGCCATGCATTTCAATCCTGGTTGAGCGTAAGTAACTATTGGAATCATGTTCGTTGCTATAGCGATTGTTGCCTTCCCACCAGGAATTTCCGGTCTTATCGAAAGGCTTATATCTATATCGCCATGGATTTCCACATAGTCACCTGTATCTACTCCTTCAAGATGTGGGTGAATTTGCTGAGGATGATATAACTCGATGACACACTTATCACCTGCGTATGCCTTTGCAGAGTGATTGCAACCTGCAACCATGCCAGGTTGAACTTTTACAACAGATGTTTCTCTGTAGACACTGGATATTATCGGTTTCCTTTCTTCTTCAACTTTTGTTATATTCCATCCAAGTGCTCTTGAAATCATGCCTATGCTTTGGGGAAAACCGATATGCCCAACAATCGTCCCCTCTTTTAGTCCCTTTTCAAACTCTTCTGGCGTCGTTCCTACTCCTTGTGTTTCCATAACAGTTCTTCCGAATGGCGAAAGATCATTTATCCTTTTCGCAATTACTTTTTCAACTTTTGTACAAACACCCGTCAATGCAATAATTAAGGTGTCAAGTACAAATCCGGGATTGACACCAGTCCCTAGGATAGTTACTCCATAACGTTTTGCAAGACTATCCATGTAAGCAGACTCTTCTGGATATAAGTCGAATGGAAAAGCCATCTCTTCAGCTATTGTGATGACGTTTGAATGATTCTTTACAGCGTATTCTATTTGAGGTAGAACGTCTCTTATAAACGAACTGGTTGCAATTGCAACGATGTCTGGATTCGTCTCTTCAATGACGTCTATTGAATCTCGTACACGCGTCCCATATCTTTCAAGTCCAAGTAATTCACCTACGTCTTTACCTATGAATTCTGGATTCTTGTCGATTACTCCGACCAACTTCATGAATTTACTTTCAACAATGTTTTTTGCAATACCTCTTCCCATGGCTCCAAAGCCCCATGTAACAACTCTCATGATAATACCTCCCCTTTGTTTGATTTTTTAGTCGCAAGTTTGTTGAGAACTTCCCATATATATTGTACAAAAATATCATCCATAAATCCAAATCTGTGCTTTCTGTTAGTTCAAAACATTTCTAAAATATTCACTCTGAAACTGATTTATACTCTCATTATCGCTAGTTTGCTCATTTATGCAGAAGTATGCAGCTGATATGTACAAAAATCTCTTCAAATCTGTGGCTTTTGCATATTTTCGTAATTCTTGTTCTTGCTTGTTACTTGGTCTTATCACACTTCTCAGTTATATCATCTTTCTAAATCTACATGTAACATATATTTATCACGAAATAATCATTGAAAGTAACATGCAGTGTGATATAATAAACTTGAAATTCAACTCGTAAGAAGAAGTTTCGTTTTCCAATACATCATTCAAAGGGAGGTTAGAGTTATGGCATCTAAGAAAGGACTTACCGTAACACTGATTGTTATCGCTATCATCGTCATCGCTATCATCTGGGCAGTAGTAGCAAACAGTGGCAAAAAAGAAGAGGCGGCAACGGACGAGACAACAGAAGAGACAACAGAAGAGACAACAACAGATGAATACGATTAT
>DPIB01000159.1 GCA_003522805.1 Fervidobacterium sp.
ACGACGGCAATACGATATCCAATGATTTAGTAAAGCGGCTTGGTAAGTATTGTGATATGGTGCGTATCTGTCCAGAATTGGAGATCGGGCTTGGTGTGCCTCGTGAACCTATAGATGTCTTTTCTACAGGTGGCGAACTAAGGCTAATGAACAAGAGTTGCACGATCGATTTGACTGAGAAGATGGTTAATTTCTCAAAGGACTTTGCAACCTCTCTATCACAAGATGTGATCAACGGCATGATATTGAAGGCAAAATCCCCATCTTGTGGTCTGCGTGATGCGAAGTTGTATGGTTCAAATGGTCGAGTTGTGTCGAAGACTTATGGACTTTTTGCAAGGGAAATGGTGGAAAATTTTCCAGATTTACCTATCGAAAGCGAGATGAGGCTGAACGATAGTCGACTTAGATTTGATTTTCTCTCTTCCATCTTTGCACTTGCAAGGTTTAGAAATGTTAGCACGAAAAGTGAGTTAATAGATTTTCAGCAACGGTACAAGTTCTTTATCCTTGCAAAAAACGAAAGGGTTATGCGAGAGATGGGAAAAATCGCCGCACAAAAAGGTTTTGATCAGAAAATAAAAGATGATTACATGAGATTGCTAATGAGAGCTTTGAAAACACCTATGAAGAAAACAAGCGCAATCAATACTTTATTACATATGTACGGGTTTTTCAAAGATTTATTGACAAGTGAGGAGAAGGCCTATTTCATGGACCTACTGGAAGGGTACAAAGATGGCTTGGTAACACTTCAGACGATAAATGCAGTTCTAAAGTCGTGGGCTATAACTTACAAGATCGAATATGTAAAAAATCAAGCTTTCTTCGAGCTATACCCTGCTGAGTTGGAACCTGTCGAATAATATCAATAATATCAATAATTGTTCCAGACGTATCTGATTATCTCGTCATGATAGGCGGTAACTATGTAAGTTGGTGTTATGAAGTTGTTGACCATTATGCAAAATGCAACCCTTTTACCAGTTTTTGTTATCATTATTCCAGCTATATTGGAAACTTTCTGTAGTGTTCCTGTCTTTGCATACGCAGTTATATCTTTTAGTCTGCCTTCCATCGTACCTTCTTTACCAGACGTTGCAAGTGTGGAGATGAATCCATTGAATCCGTCATAGTTTTTGTACGCATATACAAGCGTTTGGGCCAACATATACGGGGTCAATAGATTGTATGTGGATAAGCCACATGCATCATTTATCTTGAATGGGTAGTATTCGCCAAATAATTTCTTCACGAAATCATTCAATACCTTCTGTGAGTTATATATGCTGCCGTATCCGTAGACCCTGAGCCCGACGGTGCGTAGGATCTGCTCAGCATATGAATTACTGCTGTACTTATTTGCAACGCTTATCAAATTTTTCAACGGGACTGATTTCATCACGATATATTCCCTGTAACTAGAGGAAAGTTTGCCTACGATAACACTCCCAGTGACTTTGATGCCGTAACTGTTGAGCACTTTCCGAAAGTTGTTTCCAAAGTTTATTGCCACTGCGTCTGTGTCGTATGGCGAGAAAGTATTCGTGTTTTCCTTTAGGATGAGTGCATCAATACTAGGATTTTTGTAGTCCCATTCCCATCCCACTCCCCATCTTTCTTTCGAGAAGAATGAGTTGTCTATTACTATGTTTCCATCTATCTCCTTGACACCATCGAGCACAAATCTTCTTAGATTTTCTTTGAGTATGTCAACACTCATCGAGGGGTCTCCGTTACCTTTTATCACGACGTTACCTTTCAGGGTGGGAGAGATGTTGCCTCTTGGAACGTAGATGGTCGTTGTGTAAGTAAATTGTGGCCCAAGAACCTCCCATGCAACAAGTGTAGAAACTACCTTTGTTAATGATGCTGGGACAAAAAGTGTGTGCTCGTTATACTGAACAAGTGTCTTACCACTATCGATATCTACAAAATACGCCCCTACATATGAACCTTGAGGTGCATTTGATGTAATGATGGAATACACTCCTTGAGACAATACCAACAAAGGAGTTAGGATAAAAATTAAAAGAAGCCATTTATTCAATGACCTTGTGTATACTCTGGACACCTATTACTTTACCCCCTATGTCTATATATAGCATGTCGTCTGAAATCTTTAGAACAGTTCCTTCAACAGTTTCACCTTCGTTGTTAACTTTGATTTTTTCGCCTTCTCTAGGAACTAAGTGTTTTTTCCATATCTTTGTTATGTTCTCCGGTTCATTTCTGTAGCTTATCAGAAGGTTCCATGCATGTTTGTTTATCTCGTCGAGTAGATACGTTATCTTCACTTTTTTCTTTACAATATCTTTGAGTACGATTGCTGATTGTTTCAGCTCCTCTGGAATTTCGTTGTTGACATTCATGCCTATACCTATCACTATCGCAACAACCCTATCATTTAGTGAAACACTCTCAGCAAGTATACCACACAATTTCTTGTCATTGTAGTAAATATCATTTGGCCATTTTATATATGCCTTAACTCTCAATTTATTTAGTACTTCGATTATCGCTATTGAGAAGATTTTCGTATAAACATGGAGATTGACATGAATCTTAGGTTTGAATAAGACTGAGTACCATAACCCACCTTCCGGTGAATACCAGGTCCTCCCCATTCTTCCCTTACCTGCAGTTTGTTTAATTGCTACTACAATAGCTCCATCATGAAATGACTTGTAGTTCTTTTTAAGAAACTCGTTTGTGCTGTCCACTTCATATAGTACTTCAATCTCTTCTCCTATCATCGTTTGCTCTCCTTTATTATTATTCTACCGCCTCTTTAGAAATGTCTTGAGCCTGTCCTTGAAGAAAATTGCTGAGAACAGTAAATAGACAACTGCTCCAAAACATGTTGAAACGATTGCCCAGATTCTGCGAGCTGATATCTGAGAAAAGAAGTAGGTAGAAATTCCCATGATGACCGATGAAATAAATATGTATATGATGTCTTTCTCGAACAGGTTCCTCTTCTTTTCTCTGAACAGAAGGTACAGAAAACCAATGATTCCAGCAACGCTTGTCGCAAGCGCAACACCTATAGGCCCATACTTCAATCCAACTAGTAGGTCAAGTATCACATTTACTATGGCAACGACCGTTGTCGCCTTTAGAGGATTTTTCATGTCTTTCACAGCGTGGCGCGCACGCGTCATGGTTGAGTAAACCCCATAGAATGGCAGACCGACTACGTATGCACTGAGCACCTTGGCTGTCATTTCGGTATCTTTGGCAGTGAACTGACCATATTGGTAGAACAATCTGATGATAGGAACAGAGAGAACAACAAGTCCAACTGCTGCAGGTAATGTGAAGAATAGAGTCGATGTTATCCCATTCCTTAAATGGGATTGATAGTTTTCTCTGTCGTTGCTTATCGTTGAGAGTATTACAGTTGCAACTGCCACACCAAAAAGGCCATACGGGAGCATGTAAAACCTTGATGCATACTGCAGATAAGAAACTCCACCACCCTGGCCACCGCTGTAATACGAGACAACGTTTGTGTCAACTATACTGTTTATCTGTGAGATCGACATTGCTAAAAAACCAGGCCAAAAGTATTTCAAAAATTCTCCCAAATATTTGAACGATATCTTTAGCTTGTGCCTTCTAAGAGGATATGCCAATGCCAAAAATGCGATAGCTTCACCTATTAAGAATCCCCAAGTTGGCGCATATATTCCAACGCCAGGTAGCGACATTGCGATGATGAGTACTATGTTCGGTATGATCGGTGTTAGTGCTGGGTAGAAGAACTTACCCCTCGTGTTTTCTATTGAATATGTGATTGCCCACCAAAATATGAAGAGTATTGATGGCGCTGTTATCCTCGCAAGTTCCCTTATGAGCGCTTTTTCTTGATCAGATGCGCCAGAGCTGAATAGGTATATAACTATATCTGGATAAATCATCACTGCTGTAACTATGATGAGAAGTATCAATGTGAACCCTGTTAGTACGGATGATAGAAATTCATCTTTATCTTCTGATTCACTGTATAATGGAACAAACGCAGATGTCATTGCCCCTTCACCAAAGACTCTCCTCAGAAAGAATGGAAAGAGTATGGCCACAAAATAGGCATCTGCTTGCCAAGATGTTCCGAATTTTGATGCCATCAGCATATCTCGAACAAGACCAAGAATTCGTGATAGGAACGTTGCTATGGCAAATGCTAGACTACTTGTCAAAACGCTCATATTACAAAGACCTCCAAAATCAAGAAGTTCTCAATGTATGGTATTTTCAATGTCACTTTGCATATGAAACAGATCTCTTTTCTCTTATTACTACAACTTTGAGTACCCCGGGATATTGTAACTCGTTTTCGATCCTGACTGATATGTCGTGTGCCATCTTTTCTATCGTTGCATCATCTGTCTTATCTGGTTGGACGATGACTCTTATTTCTCTGCCCGCTTGTATTGCGTAGGCATTTTCAACATACTTGTAGCTCTTAGCAATCTCTTCGAGTTTCATGAGTCTCTTGATGTAGTTTTCAACATCCTCTCGTCTTGCCCCGGGCCTTGCAGCGGAGATGGCATCTGCAGCTGCTACTATGGCTGCTTCGGGTGTAATTGGTTCTTCCTCACCGTGGTGCGCCATTATCATGTTTATGATTTCATCCGTCTCACCATATCGTTTGAGCACTTCCGCACCTATGATCGTGTGAGAACCTTCAACTTCGTGGTCTATTGCCTTACCTATGTCGTGGAGTAATCCACCACGCTTTGCTTTGTCTACGTTGAGGCCTAATTCTGAGGCAAGTAGACCAGCTATCTGCGCAACTTCTATGGAGTGCGACAGTACGTTTTGACCGTAGCTTGTCCTGAATTTCAGCCTTCCAAGCAATTTAAGTATTTCGGGATGCAGGCCACCAACTCCAACAGTTAAAACTGCATCTTGCCCTGCTTCCTTTATTTCCTTTTCTACTTCCACTTTTGATTTTTCGTACATCTCTTCTATTCTTGCAGGGTGTATCCTACCATCCTGCACCAATTTTTCTATCGTCCTGCGCGCTATTTCTCTTCTTAGCGGGTTGAATGAACTTAGAGTGACCATTTCAGGTGTATCATCGATTATAAGGTCAACACCCGTTATCTTTTCAAATGTTCTGATATTCCTTCCTTCTCGCCCTATGAGTCGACCTTTCATGTCATCATTTGGAAGCGCAACAGTGCTGATCGTTACCTCACCAACGTATTCTGGTGCGTACCTTTGGACTGCGTCGGTTATCACTTTCTTTGCATATTTATCAGCTTCATCCTCATAGCGTGATTTTATCTGTACAAAGATCTTGGCGATCTCGTTTTCGTACTTTTCGCGTGCCTCTTGTAAGACAAGCTCTCTGGCCTGTTCATGCGTAATACCCGCAAGTTGTATGAATTTTTGCTGAATTTCTTTCTCTTTCTGCTCTATATCTTTAGACCTTGCCTCGAGTTCTATCTTCAAGTTTTCAACATAATTCTCACGCTTATCGATGAGTTCTTCTCTCTTAGTGATCATTTCTTCCCTTCTTAGAACTCTTTCTTCGATCTGCTTTATTTCTTCCTCTCTTCTTTTCTTTTCTTTCTCTAATTCTTCTCTTATCTGGTGTGCTTCTTCACGAGCTTCGATTATCGTCTTCTTTTTTATCTCAGATGCTTCTTTTTCTGCATTCTTGATTATAGATTCTGCATCTTCCCTTGCCGTTTTTAGTTTCTTTTCTATGTTTTCTTCTGCTCTTTTTCTACCTACCGTAGTACCTATATAAATACCTACTGCAATACCACCAAGGAAGACAATTATATATATTAAAAACTCCATTACTAATCACCTCCAAATCCTTGTCTATAGAGTTTTTCACGCCTCTTGTGCTCATCTAAGCCTTCCGTTATCTTTTCGATTATTTCTTTTACGTCGACTTCCGAGACAACTTTTTTAATAGCATCTTCGATGATGTATTCATCAACGTGTAGTTGTCTCAATTCGTACCTTATTCTGAATGGTCCTTTGTTGTGTAACGTGAGACTATCATACGCATAGAGATATGCGAACTTTTCGTCATCTATGAACCCTTTTTCTCTTAACTTAGATACAGTATCTTGTATCTCTTCTTCTCCATAACCTCTCTGTCTGAGCTTA
>DPIB01000141.1 GCA_003522805.1 Fervidobacterium sp.
CCCATCATTTGAAACTCATCTAACTCTTGCATCTGCTGTTCCCACACAAGATAGGTAAACAGAGAATCCAATGCGTTATATAAAAGCATATCTACAAGAGGGCATTCTTCGAGATGGTTGAAAGCATTATCCCCGTAAATTTCTTTTTCTTTAGAATCACTGTGTATATATTTATCTGCGGCTGAATCATATCCTATAACACCCAACCTGTGATATACTTCATATTTCAATGAGGTTGGTTTTTGAGAATTTATACAATGTGCCATAATCATAGTGTCATATTCTGGATTAGAAAAAAAGAATCCTGCCTTTACCTTTGTCCACTGGTATTCAAACGAAGTATTGTGGCTTATCTTCTTACTGCTATTCGTCATGAGACGCTTATATACTCTACGAAATGCTACATCATTAAAAAAAGGAAATGCGTATGCAACTTCACCATTACTAATAGAAACAGAAAGAATTTTAGAACCTTCTCTGTAACACTTAATGGAGTTTGTTTCATAGTCAAAAGAAATATTTTCCCATGACATAGCTTCCATCATCATATCTATAGCGATATCTACATCTTCCGTTGTTTTACATCGAGAAATATAATCTACTATTTTTACTTTTTTATTCCAATGGCTACACGCTTTATACAGATGGTCTATCCACATCTTGTATACAGCAGAATCACGTATATACAGAGGCTTTGATTTATTACCATCACTATATTGTGTTTGCTGTTGCATCTCTTCATAAGAGTAAGTGGTCATTATGTATCGTCCACTATCCTGATCTGGAATAAGTTGACCATAGAAATCAGTATATGGAGTACCTGTAAGACGACCTGAAATTTTAGGATGAATTACCGCATGAAACGGTTCTTTTCCCATAAGGATAACTACATTGGGATTATATGCTTCGAGAAAATTATTGAACCGTTCTGCACATTGATTTATTTCATTTGTCTTGGGCATCCTATCTTTGGGAGTTCTACAAGAAACCACAGGAATGATCCAACAATCTTTTTCAAGATCAATTCCTATCTTATTAAATATAGCGTTGAGAAATTTATATTCTACCCCACCACCAATAGTACCCGCATCATCCATCCCAAAAAGAGGTTTACTAATTACTACTGCTATCTTTAATTGTCCTTGTCCAAATGGACGGAGTTTAGGTGTATGACATACTTTATACAAACCGCATTTTTCACAAGGAGTTAATTTTTCTTTTCGTTTTGTCATACACCTATCCTTAGTTTAATACACCACTGTTACTGAAAAATGACTTTAATGCCGCAAGAGTCTGTGCTCCAGAAATACGAGAAACTTCCGCATCTTCCTCTCGTACAATAATAGTAGGTACAGATGTTATCTTATACTTTTCTACTTCCGGTGAATCGCTATCCAATGTTACATAATCCACATTAAGATGTAAATCATTTACCCATCGTTTCATCACCATACAATTAGGACAGCTTTTTGTTGAATAAAATGTAATAGTTCTCAATGTTCCCTCCTTTTTATAGTTTAACATATTTTATATGTTGTGTCAACGACCAACACCAGTAACCATAGTCTCCAGCTTTGAATCCAAATGGAACTGTCCAAGATCAAGACATTGTGCAACCAGTACCGTACCGAATGTATCCGTTTTGTACCGAGACACAAGATTCTTCATTCGTACAAGCCCCAACTGTCTATCCTCATCAGAACCCCACATACCCATAAGAGATGTAACGTGAGTTATCTTGCGCTTATCCTCAGCTATAGCAGAAAGACTGATTTCCTTTCCATCAAGACCTTCTGCATTACTTTGAGAGACGGTAGCAATACATACATTTCGTTCCTGTGCAATACGACGAAGATTAAGCCAGATATCATTGAGCTTATGTCTGTATTCTCTTTCATTACTTCCGAGAAGGTCAGCATAGTCTATACAGATGACATCAAATACCCTATTATTAAAATATTCCATATTATCCAACACAGCTTCTATATCTGAAACTGTGGTTGAATATGCGGGTAGTGTTATCTGTACAATATCTCCACCCCGATATCTCATCTGCATTTCTTCACGGAGTTTTTCTTTATTTGAAAAAGATATGGCCTCTCTATAAATAGTCTTGTGATTAAACCTCCATGCTTTTGCATCTAAAGGATTCTCTCCCGGTTCAATATCTGGTTCAAAAACAGGGATTTCAAAGTTACCTGACATAATAGGTGACATATGCACCCCACGCCAATACCGCTGGAGAAATTCATTTTCACGCATTTCCAGATTTACCGATAGCACATTACATCCAGCAGTTAGAGCACAATGAGCCACATGTTGTAATGCAAAAGACTTACCCGCTTTAGCAGTTGAAAGGATGGCAAAGAAATCCCCACGAAAAAGAGGAGGTGTAATTTTACTAAGATGTCCCTCAAATGTAAATAGAGGTTCAAGACTGGCATCACTAAATGCTTTTTCATAAGCATCTATATCAGAAATAATAGAAATTCCTGTAGCATTATGAGAACCCGGACGTTTGAAATTTGCAACAAGAGATTCTGCTTCTTCATATTTACCACTATTTACTTTATTTTGTAATCCCTCTATAAACTTTTCTAAATGTACCTCCCGCATATACTCAACACATTCATCAATAAATGCTTTTTTATTCTGATAATCAGAGGGATTATAGCTGGTTTTTGCATTATCCAAAAACACAGAAATAGAACTTGATAGTTCGGGATCATTAAGATGTTTTTTCTTAGTTTCCCAAATATCATATATTGCATCTTTCGGGGCTTCTCCATAATTCTCAAAATACTCTTTCACCCATTGTACTACGTGATAAGCATAAGGTGTTTTCAATTCTTTATGATTCACGATAGGACAAAGTTGTTTACAAAAATCATCATCCATTAGAATCAACGTAACAAGTCTACGTTCCCGAATGTTGTCCACAGTTTGTATTGTCACACTTCCTCCAAATATTCTCGTACACGATCCACCATTATTTCGGTGTCCTTACCATCAAGAGCACGGCTTAGTATTTTAGCACGTTCTCGTAATTTGTCAATACGCTTTTCCTCTAAATCCACAGCACAGAAATAAACATAATTAAGTTTGTTCTGTTTTCCCGGCAACCATATACGTTGACTTGCTTGTTCTAAATCTCCCGGTGTATGTGGAAACTCTACAAACGCAACTGTGTTCGCTCCTGCTAAAGTTATCCCCTCTTTTGCAGAAGCTATATTGGCTATAAATATCTGTTTTCTTCCTGCATTAAAATCATCTATAGCTTTCTGTTTCTTGTTTGCATCCATTCCCCCATACATCATAACAGATTTCTTTTTGAAAGCTCTATGTAAATCTTCAACAACATCTCGATGCCAAGCAAACACAACTATCTGTTCATCACTCTCACAGAAGTTAGAAATCCATTCTATAATGGAAGTTCTCTTTTTACTATAAGAAAGAGAAGCGAAACTAGAAAGTTTTATTTCCAATTCTTCATCAGATACATCTTTATGTTTGGCGTACCACTCTCTAAAATCTTTCAGATCAGCTTCAAAAGCTCTCTCATCAAGTTCTACTTGAATAAAATCATGTGATTCCTCTGGGAGATCGGTGAAAACTTCTTCTCTAGTTTTACGATACATATATTTACTTAACTTCGCATATAGCTCTTCTCCATTAGAAAGTCCATCAAATCTCCACCCAAATCCATCATGATGTGGAGCACAGTATCTATGCTTAAACGCATATTCATTAGGAAACGCTTTATCATTGAGGGAGTTTAACCCAACCCATAATTGCCATATCTTTGAGGTAACAGGAGTACCACTAAGAAGCGCAATATGTGGTGTGTTCTTTGCTATAGTACGAAACGCCTCTGTTCTCTGTACAGGTACACGGGTAGATTTACCGTTTACAGATTTTGTAAGTGTCGTATTACTTACAGAATGAGACTCGTCCACTATTATATAATTAAATTGTGGTAGACTTCCTTTCCAATCTGCTAAAATATCATAGTTAATAATATAAAATCGTACATCAGGAAGTTTATATGGTTGCGTACCACTAATAATATGCGCTTTCTTTTTAGTCCATTTATATATCTCTCTTTGCCAATTTATTTTTACTGAGGCAGGACAAATAATAAACATAGGAGCAAATTCTGGATGAAGCATCCACCCACAAAGAGATACCACCGATTTACCCATTCGAGGAGCTAGAGATATAAAACCCCTCCAGTTTACGGCTTCCATAAATTCCACAGCTTCAATCTGATATGGACGTAAACCAGAGGGGAGGAGGGAAAGATCAACTTTTTTTCTTGGGTTATGTATTATAAATGGTAACGGTTTTTCTTCCTCTACACCTATTATTTCAAATCCTAAATTTTTAAGGTAATCAACTGTGGATTCTTTATAGGGAACTATCCACATTTTATTACTAGCATCCCACCTTCTACCAGATATAAACTTTATCTGATTCAAAGTATTAGCGAATTCCTTAGAAGGAACGAGAAATTGTACGTGTATCTTATCGCCTACTTTAGTTGCTTTTTTCAACCTATCTGTCTCCTAAACTGCTGTATCTCTATATCACTACACTGAGCAATATCCCTACCCACTAATTCCAAATCAACATTATCTACATGTACTCCCATAGAAGAAACTCTTTCTGCTAGTTTATTTGCCCTCTGCTGTGCTTGCACTTCACTATCGAATAATATCACAACTCTATCATATTGTGCAAGGGCACGTACCTGTGCTTCTGTAAATGATGTTCCCAAAGATGCAACTGTATTAGCACCCCATCTTGCAACATTAAAAAAACCTTCCACTAGATAAACAGTATTTCCGCGTACATTATTCTCGTTATATAAAACATGCTTAGGATCAATTATAGACAATTCTTTTGCAAGCGTTTTATATCGTGGAATGTTTTTATCAGTGCCTATGAAACGTCCTTGATAACTTATAAGATTTCCCTCTTTATCATAAATCGGTATAATTATCCTGAATGCGAATGATCCGACAATACCTCCCCAACGCAAATTGTATTTGCGTATTAGATCATGAGGATCAAAATTTCTTTTGCGGATATAATCTTGCGCTTGTCTTGGTAACTCAGGGAAATTAAACTCTATCTCTGTAGCATTATGAGGTTCATCATTTAATCTATTGACAAAAGACACTTCATCACCATATTCAACCATGATATCATGTTTGTTTTCATATGGAGCAACTAAATCAAGCCAATCATAAATACTATGCCAACCATCTATCCATGAATAAAGATAAGAACCAGCAAGGTTGAATCCGAGGTGATATTCTGTGTCATTTATTTTATTCCAAACATCCGGTAAACCGATCCATCCTTGAGATATCTGTTTACCACGAATAGCATAATCTATGTTATGATCCTGACAGAATCGTATAATATCAAAAGTCATTCAAAACTCCCGCTACAATGATACCCAAATTATACACTATTTGTGTATGAATGTCAAATCATATTAAGTACTTTCTAATACAGAATCTTTCTTTTCAAACAGTGATTTCACAGAGTTTATTTTTTCTTGAAGATCATCTTTTGCTTCTTGTGTTACTGGTTTAGAACAACTGCCTATAATTTGTTTGGCAAGTTCAGGATTGTGTATCACCATATTCTATTCCTCTATTACTTCACATATTGATTTCTAGTTACTTAACCTGCATCGTATGTGTCGTGTTGAAGCAGTTGTTGGGCAGAAGACCACCACGACTATAGAGCCTGAGCCATGGAGGGCGAAGGCGATTCAAAAAGTGTTAATTGTTCTTCTTTTATATTTTTGTATCCGTGATTGTGAGTATTCATGTTCGTTTGAAAATTAAAAATAAGGGCTTCAACAACAGGATTTCTGTTCTCCTCTTTTGCGCCAGTGTGATAGAAATGATCTTTTGTTATTATGTTAAATTTATTCCAATATTTTTCAATATTTTCATTTGCACGATAATCATTGTGGTGCCATGAAGAAAGAATGAAACGTGCTTTTGTTTGTGACAAGAGTTCAAATAAATCCTTTTCATCTTCATCAGACCAACCAGAGTAGTAATCAACATATCTACCAGCATAAGGTGGATCGCAATAGATTAGGTCTCCTTCTTTTGCTTGAGGAATAACTTCTCTAAAATCCTGACAAACAAAAGACCAATCTTTTTGAATCATTTCTTTACAAATTTTTGTTTGATTAACAATTTTTGTTACATATGCTTGTGAAAACCTATTTGGTTTTTTACAGAAAGGAATATTCCAATTCCCTTTTTTACTAAATCTAACCATGCCATTGAATCCCGCACGGGAAAGAAAAATAAAATCCAATGGATCAAACGAAGTATTAAACCTATCTCTAATTAATCTATAATGGTCGTAACCATTATCGCCAGCAACAGCTAATTTTGCTCCTTCTTCCTGAAGATAATGCTTAACAATTTCTGGTGTAATAATATCCTTTTGTAAATCAGAATAGAAACGAATGATATGAGGGTTTATATCGGAAAGAAGAGCTGATTTTGCTTTAGAATTAAAGGCAACTACGCCTGTTCCAAGAAACGGTTCAACCCATTTGCCAGTGAGTTCTCCTCTTAATTCCATGATCCAAGGAACTAGTTTTGTTTTAATTCCCTGACTCTTTATTGGAGGTGTAATTGTTTTCATTTATCCTCCTTAACGGGATCATCAACCCCATCAGGCATTTGCAGTATCTTATCTGCAATTTTGATAGTCATTTCAAAATCTCCTTTTGGTGTCCTATGGGATTTGAACCCATGACGTTTCTTATGTACTGATCCACAATCAGTTGCAATCGACCACTCTGCCAAGGACACATAGACGCACCTAGATTTGAACTAGAACCTACAGTTTATCAGACTGTCATGCAGAACCAACTACACCATACGTCTAAGAGATAGAGCATAGCAGAATCGAACTGCTGATTACTGGCTGAAAACCAGTCGTGATTACCACTTCACAAATGCTCCAAGCTGGTTCCTGCAATTTCGTTCACACCAGCGGGCAAACCTCATAACGCTTTAGCAGGTTAGCTTTCCGCACACTACGATTGCGGCACCCGGGCTGGTCCGCATTGTGAAGAGGCGTTCCGGGTTCTACGATCCGCTCGTCAGCGACTTTCATTAGCGGAGGAGGGACTCGAACCCTCGACAATGAGTTTATGAGGCTCATGAGCTAACCAACTGCTCTACCCCGCTTAGAAACGCCCGTACAGGGAGTTGAACCCTGCTTTCTGGATCGACAATCCAGCGTCATATCCGATAGACCATACAGGCATGAAAGACAACTCCTTTTTATATCTTTCGATGATTACTTGGTCTCTCAACCTTAGTGCCTTTGTAATCTAGGCTAGACCCCTAAGTATGAATTGAACACACGATAGTAGGGTTGCAACCTACTGCCTTACCACTTGGCTATTAGAGGAAAATAAAGGTGTTCTCGTAACCTTCCATCTTCTGGAATTAAATCCATACTGATGACGCTAAACTCCCGAATTAACACTTATTGATTAGGTGCTACGCTCCACCTCAATAACTACCTATCGGCGTCAGTAGCTTTATCCCATGTTTAGCGAGGGAACCCTTTTCTATATCTCGAACAAATTGAAGGATTTCTCAATAAGTTCAAAGTCATAGAAACTGTCAAAATACGACAGTTTCTATTTATATCTGTATTCTACACCACGCTATATAAACATTATAACACAGGATTATACTCCTGTCAAGTACCTTTTACTTAAAAACTGCAATAACTACGGCTACAAGTGCAAATACACCTCCAACAACACCAACTACAGCAGATTCCGCTACACCGCCCACAGCAAGTAGGACACTTCCTACTACGATGGCACCAACACCTGCATACTTCATAATCTTGTTCTTATCCAATTACATCTCCTCTTCAAATGTGATATACTTAGCGTTTGTCCTATCAGTATAGAACGTGCGCGGTACTCCATTTTCATCTGTATATTTTAACACAGATGATTGCAAATGCCCTTCAACACGAACATAGGCACCTTCAACAATCCTATCAAGGTACTTTTCTGCAATACGATCCCAAGCGGTAATCTGATGCTTGAAGTAAACAGGCTTTCCCTGAATTGTCTTCTTCGTATCAATTACAAAATTAAGTGCCTTTTTACCGTTACCAATATCATCCTGATAATCCGGGGCACACGATACTACTCCAGAAACTACAACCATATCAATGTCATCCATGATGTTCCTCCAATAAATTGTTTTATCTATGTTTATTATAACATACGTTATAACTAATGTCAACCCTAGTTCAATATATTATATGTTTGTTTAATTTCAGCTAAAGAATCCTCAAACTGTTGCATTGTTTGTTGTTCCTCTCCACATACAGAACAAATCCAACCCGACTCGGTATAATCAACATCTACACCCATATAAGTAATATTGCGTGTTTCGCAATAAGATGTGTGTGGTAGAAACTTACCACAGGATAGACACAACATCTCACTTGTTTTCACTTATAGCTCCAATATTCTTGAATATATTCTGTACAATCTCTGCCGCTTCCCTATCTGTAGCAGTAGATTCTTTATCTTTTGAAGTCTCTTTTTGCATCTTAATCAATTCCATATATTTTGAATACACAGAACCCTTATTAGGAAATTTATATACTAGAATTGTTTCCCCTGTTTTGTTATTTGTCTGGTATTGAACTTCTTCAATCATAAGTTGCTGTTCTTCCGTAAGTTCATCTGGATACTTAAATCTATCCCCATTCATGTAACTGGCTATATTAAGTGAGCGTATGTTCTCAAGATCACGCATAAGACGAATAGGAAGAACCGCCATAGCTTCTTGCCATATTTCATCATACAGAATCATTGTCGCGTCTTTCATCTTTGGTGTCTTAGCTAACCGCTTACCTTTAGCAAGAGCCGTTTTATAAGGAACACCAAACGCTTCCTGATATGCTCTAACAGCATCATTATATTTAACATTAAGGTATGCAAAATATATTTCTTGTGGACTAAGATTTAATCCCTCAAAATCTTCCGGGTTATATTCAGGGATAAACTCTTGAATTTCATCCTGTACTTGCTCCTGCAACTCTCTATCTTCGGATGTCACGAAACCAGCTCCTTTTTACCTTCTAGGGTATTTTTATTCAATTTACCTTCTAGGGTATAATACATACGCATAATAAAATCTTTGAATAAATCAACATCTTCGTAGACTGCTTTTTCTACACACTTAAATATACACTCCCCATCACAATCCATACCAACAATAAAATCTTTACCGTTAGGCTGAACAACCACTACAGGGAAATACTTAGGGTCTTTAACAAACTCTGTAATATCAAAAAACATAGTACCACTCCTTATACATATCTTCCATTACTTGTTCTGCACTTAGGCAGAGCTTTTGTTTTTTGAACATACTGATTAGTAAGTTCAATTAACTCACTTACACTATAAATATGCTTTCTTGCATATGCTTCATTTTTTAATTCTTGTAATTTTTCTTCGCCATATTGTTTAATAAACCAATCTATATAAATAAAAGGATCGGCTTCATGATAATTTCTATGAACACTTTTAACCATACAACAAGCATTATACTCATTCCAGCGAACATTGGGATACATTGCCTTTCCAAACAAATGAGACACATTTGTGTTTCTCTGTCCACCAGTGATAACACACGAATACTTATCACGCTTCATTATATACGCATTAAATACTTTGTCAAGGTTCTCTTCTAACCCCCTTACATCCATCCCATTAAGTTTATCACGTAACTCTCGATTAACTGCCAACAAACTCCTCCATACTTATGTAATCTTCACATATTTTTTCTTCTTTTAATTCTTCCAACGTAAAACTACGATGCTCTTTCCGCAATTCCATATAACAGGTATGTAAATGCATACAAGAATTACATCTAATAGCATCTAATTGACTATCTTCTTCATCATCTTCCTCATCCAGACATCTGCTTATTATGCCAGAATTTTCAGGATATATCCAAGACTTATTTGTAGTCTCTCTATACCACTGTTTAATTTCATTATCTGTCACTCCCAACTCCCACAGACAGGGCATTGTAAACTGTCATCAAACTCTTCATACTCAGCGGTATCAGGGTCAATAATTGCACCACATTTAGAACAAGTAAATAATTCTTTTTCTTCCATGTCAAGTACCTCTATTGATTCGTTCATACTAACTTGATATTTTCTATCTCTGCCACGAACTCTATTCCACCCAATACACGGAATATGAATCGTTTACCCCATGTAATCACATTCAAATGATCGTCACTCTCTGTAAATTCTGCATCCAACTCTTTACATAATCGTTTCAAAATCATGCGATCTTTTTTATCTATATCGAATCTCCGTGTAGTAGTTACAGGAACAGGATTATCAAGCAGATATTTTTTTGATTCCGGTAATCTTGTTACCGTTGTAGGCCAAAATATAGCATTTGAACCATACACACGAACAAGATAGGTTGTGAAATTTCGTAGAGAAACTGTATCTCTACAAAATCCGGGAATAATTCTATTAGGACTACATTCCGGTTGAACTACTCCTATAATTTTACCTACACGTTCTATCTCACGTGTTTTCGTTTTTTGTACCCAATACACATCGTCGCCAATCTTTAGTGATTCCATAATTTTATTATACTCCCCTTTATACTTGTTGTCAAGTCCCTATGCTATAACATTTAATAGCTCTCTAAATTGAGCCTCATTCTGCTTTCTACTCTCTATTATTGACGATACACCTATTGCAGATATGCAATCATTAGACCTCATACCATATGTTTTCACAAACCAATGCCATAATGGTGTATCTGTATAAATTTTAATTGACATAACTATATCCCAAAAATAATCAAGATAATTTCCCCCTTCTTGTTTTGATTTATATTTAGCCATATCAAGCATAGTTTCTATGGCTGTATTCAACCCCGGCATATGTACTTTGGGGTCTTTTATTAAAGCATATGTCTCTATAACATCCACCGCCCAAGCAGTTATACGAGGATCAAATTTCTCAATAATTCCTTTTACTTTGTTTTCCAAAAAATAATCCGTAATATATCCCTGATAAGTACCGCCTCTACCATCAGGCATATTCCAAATATATTTATAGGGTTTTCTGGTATTATACCATTCCTGTGGTACACGAACAGCTTCTCTAACAGGATGGACTTTCTTAGCTGGAGATGTTTTATTTCCTTGTTTTGAATACCATAACAGATATGGAGATGATACCGTTTTTGCAGTACGCATAATAATTTGAGCAAACGGATTTGGAGCAATACTGGATACAGAGGAAATAACTCCATCAACTATTTCAGAAGGGGTAAGTCCTTCTGGTAATGCATATTTAGTTTTTACTAATCCACCAAATACACTATAAAATGTCCCATCAGATATAGATGTAACTGCTTTAGCAAAATCCTCTGCATATCTATTTATATTTCCTGCATTTTTTCCACGAGAACAAATTTTTGAACATGATTGAAATTTACCTGATTGTAAACACTTATCCCATTCTGCATCAAACCATTCAGGTAATGTGTTCTCTTGTTCCAGAGTTTCATCTTGTGTGTCAAACATTTCTGATTCTTCATCATCTGTTTGAATATTATATTCATTAGTGCTCTGGATACTATACTCTACATCAGTACTAAATAAATCATCCAGACATTCAGTTTTAGCATAGTAAAGTCTCTTGTGTCCATTACTATCTATTCTCTCTATACGTTTAAGTAGTGGAGGATTATTATTGCTAGGATTACAAAGTAGTCCTAACGCTCTACTTACAGTAGATTTGCTTCTAATACCAAAATGCCATAACCTAGAAATCACTAAATTATAACTCACCCAATAATAAAGATCGCCATTATGTTCAATAGCAAATTCTTTAGATTTCTGATAATGTGATAGAGTATAATAAAATCGTGCAATTTCAATCCATGCATAAGAAGTATCATCTTTATATTTATCTGCCACGGTAACATTCAGTGGAGGTTCTAATAAATAGACCATCTTATTTCCACGTCGTTTTAGGGATTCTTCAAAGGGCATCCCTCCCTTATTACTCATATAATCTCCTCAGTATTCAATTATGAATATAATATAGCAAACATAATTGTGTTTGTCAACCCCTTACCCCGTTCCATGGGGAACGAC
>DPIB01000038.1 GCA_003522805.1 Fervidobacterium sp.
AGCCAGTTAAAACAAATTTAGTTAAGCCCTATATGTTTAGTAAAGGATATAGTGTGGTTTACAGTTGCAATTCATCCCCCACTTGTAGAAGTGGGAGTCTTCTTGCAGAAAAATGATAAAATTGGAGACTCCTTACTGTTCCGGAGTCTCCTTCAAAGTTCTCATTATTTCGTCCATTTTCTCCTTGATCTTACCTGCTTTTTTGTAGTCCTCTGAAATCAACGCGTTTTTCAACTTGTAGTTCAAGAAGGTGAGTTCTCTTTTCTGTATATCCATGAGTGCTCTTCTATATGTATGTCTGTCATTTGAAAAGAGTGTCAGCTGGACTATACTCGGTTGTTCGGAGTAAATACGCTCTATAGAACTTACAAACTCATTTTCTTTTAGTTTTGTTTCCTGTACAAGTTCCATATGTGAAGTTAGCGTGTTAACTCCAGCACGGCTATAATTGGCACTTTCATATTTGATCATTTCAAGAAAGCAAGAAGTACAGTAGCTTATTTCTTTTAATGCGCCGTCTATGTAGACTTTTCTACTAATTTTAGCAGGCCTTCCACAACGAATACACTTCAATATTTCACCCTTTCTAGTTTTCTAATCAAAATTCTCAATCAAGCTGTCGCTATCCTACTCAGCCTTGAAGGAATTATACTTATTCATTGCTTTATCCAACCCATGGATTATTATGTACTCTATAACCTCTTTTGAAGTTTCTAAAACCCTCTCAAGAATTTCAAATTCTGCTTTTGAAAAATCTGATAGTACATAATCGGCTGCCTCTATGTTCCGTGGTTTGGGTCCAATACCTATTCTAATTCTCGGAAAATCTTGACCTATGTACGATATTATAGATTTAATGCCGTTATGGCCACCTGCACTTCCATCTCTTCTTATTCTCAATCTTCCCAGTGGAAGATCTAGATCATCATATACTACTATTATATCATCATGCGGAATATATTTGAATACTTCACCACTAAGATTCATATATGTCATAGGCTTAATAAGTCTTATTCTCTCACCGTTTATATTTACATCACTATAGAGATAATTAGGCCCTTTATTCCAAGAACGGCTTATTCTATCAAGTAACATAAATCCAACATTATGTCTTGTATTAGCATATCTGCTATCAGGATTACCGAGCCCTATGATTATCATACTCTGTTCACTCCCTTAACCCTTTTCACTTTTTGTTCCATGTATTTACTTAAAAGGTCCCCCTTTTTGGGGGACCTCAGTATGTTCTGAATTTTTTTGCTTCCCATTATTTTTCTTCTGTTTCTTCTTTCTTTCCTTTCTTGACTACTTCTGGTTCTGATTCTTTTTCTTCTTCCACGGGAGCTCCAGCTTCTTCTTCAATACCTCTTGGAACAACTATAGTTACCAAAGTTTCCTCGGGATCAAGATCTATCCTTACATCTTCTGGAAGTTCAATGTCTTTAACTCTTATCACATCACCTAGACCGAGATTTGTAACATCCACTTCTATGGACCCCGGAACCATTTCTGGGATAGCTTCAACTACTATTTCATGGCGAATTATTTCCATCGTACCACCTTTTTCAATACCGACTGCTTTACCGACAAAATCAATTGGGACATTGATCTTCATCTTATGATGGGCTTCAGGAATATAAAAGTCGACATGCTTAATCTCATCAGTTACTTTGTCATACTGAACCATTTTGATGAACGCCATATGCTTGAAAGTTTCCTTTCCGTTTTTGTCCGTAATAACCAGCGAAAGTGGTGTTGATTCTGTAACTTGTTTGAATATTTTTAAAAAGTCTGAACTCTTCAATACCAAACTTACAGGTTTGTCAATGCCCGGACCATATGCAACCGCTGGAATTACTCCCTGCGTTCTAAGCCTCCTTACCGCGCGCTTGTTTCCTACAATTGCCCTCATTTGCGCGTTAACTATATACTCCATGCCTTTTACCTCCTCTTTTTCTATTTTAAGGTTTATATTATTTTTAATTATATGTAGTCATATATTCATGGTTAAATCATTTAAACAGTATACTTACTGACAGATTTTTCCTCACTCTTATTATAGCTTCACCGAGTAATGGAGCAACAGTAACTACGCGAAATTTTTCTGGCAGATTCTGATGATATATTGTATCACCGATATAGATCTTTTCAATAGAAGAGTCTTGTATCCTCTCAACTGCACCTGCTGATAATACAGGATGAGTAATGCAAGCAACTACTCTTGCTGCTCCAGCATTTTTTATAGCATTCGCTCCTTCAACAAGTGACCTTGCAGTATCAACTATATCATCAACTACAATTGCAGTTTTATCTTTCACATCACCAATTATATTCAATATTTCTGCCACATTGTCCTTTGGTCTTCTTTTATCTAATATTGCGAATGGTAATCCTACTTTCTCTGCTATCTGCCTTGCTCTCTTTACTCCGCCAACATCTGGGGAGACTATGACCACATCTTTACTAATCAAACCATCCTTTTTCAGTGTTTCGAGAAATACAGGAAAACTCCATAGATTATCTACGGGGATATCAAAAAATCCTTGTACTTGTTCTGCATGTAGATCAACAGTCATGATTCGTGTAGCACCAGCAACGGTAAGCAGATTGGCCACTAGCTTTGCAGTAATCGGATCCCTTCCTCTTGCTTTTCTGTCTTGTCTGGCATATCCGTAATATGGTATTACAACTGTTATATTATTAGCAGAAGCTCTTTTAAACGCATCTATCATTACCAATAATTCCATCAGGTTTTCATTTACAGGTGGACAAGTTGGCTGAATAACGAAAACATCATGACCGCGCACAGTCTCCTCAATTCGAACGTTTATTTCGCCATCAGCAAATCTTCCAGCAGTTATATCACCAAGTCGCATTCCAATATAGTTTACTACCTTCTCTGCAAGAATTCTGTTCGCATTTCCAGCGAATATCTTCATCTCATTCTTGGTTATTTGCATTGTCCGTAACCCCTTTCTTGATCTTTACCCAACCTTCCTTGTTAATTTGCATAGCTCTTCCCAGAGCCAGACTATCATCAGGGACATCCTTAGTAATAACTGATCCAGCACCTACTATTGCACCCTTTCCTATATTCACAGGTGCAACAAGAGAAGAGTTGCTGCCGATAAAGGCCTTGTCACCTATGGAAGTCGGATATTTGTTGTATCCATCGTAGTTACATGTTATTGTACCAGCTCCAATATTCACATCTTCGCCTATCGTAGCGTCTCCAAGGTATGTAAGATGCTGAGCCTTTGACTTTTTGCCAATAACTGACTTTTTTGTCTCAACAAAATTACCTATCTTTACTTTCTCTTTGAGTACAGTACCTTCGCGTAATCTTGAATAAGGACCTACTGAAACATCATTTTCAATCACAGATTTTTCTACTTCGGAACGAACTACTCTGACGTTATTATCAATTTGCGATTCTACTATATGAGTATAGGGACCTATCTCACAGTCTTCTCCAATTATAGTCCTACCTTCTATGATTGTAAACGGATGAATTATCGAATCTATGCCAATTACTACATCTGGACCAATGAAAGTAGATTGTGGGTCTACTATCGTAACACCTGAAAGCATCAAGTTTTCAAGAATCTTCTGCCGTGCCGTGGTTTCTAATTGAGCTAACTGAATTCTATCGTTTACTCCTGTTACTTCAATGGGGTCTTCTACCAGCATCGTTCCAGAGCGTTCGGATAATGCTACTACGTCGGTCAGATAATACTCTTTTTGAGCATTGTCGTTATTTATTTTTCCCAGGCTTTCAAGTAGGAATTTCCCAGAAAAAACGTAAATTCCACTATTAGCTTCTCTTATTTTCTTCTGCTCTTTATTAGTATCCCTATCTTCGACAATTCTTACTTTCGCTCCCTGCTTTATTATTCTACCATAACCAGTAAGATCTTCTGGCATGAATGTTAAAACTGTAGCATTATATCCGTTTACTTCATGAATCGTCTTGAGATTCTCAATTGTCTCTCTTTTCAATAGAGGCACGTCTCCATAGAGAATAAGCAAGTCTTGGTCTGGAGATATGAAATCTTTTGCACACATGACCGCATGCCCCGTTCCAAGTTGTGGCTCTTGTAAATATATTTTTACGTCATTCGGAAGATAGTTTCTCACAATCTCAGCTTTGTACCCTATCACAACTCCAACTTCTCCAAAATCTTTCGCTAAGTCTACCACCCAGTTTATCATTGGTTTACCAAGAATCTTATGGACAACTTTTGGATATTTCGATTTCATTCTTTTTCCAAGTCCTGCCGCTAAGATTAGTACTTTCATTCTTCCTCGCCCCCAAGGCTGTTTTTATCATTTCCACCTTTTTTGCTATCCTTTTCTCTTTTCTTTTCTAAAGAATATTCTCTAAAAAAGACAGGAATAAGAATAAGTCCGAAAAGCCTTCCGATATTACCATATTTTACAGAACCTATCAAACTTATTCCTATTCCTGTGAGTAAAAACATTGGGATAGATGAATACCATTTTTTGAATAAATCGTAAATAATGGATGCAAACGTACCATACACGACAAAATTCAAGCCATCTAAACTCTGTGGCCTTATCTTTCCAAGAAGTCCGATTGCAGCTATCAGAATGAAATTAAGAGTTACTATTCCTTCGATTCTTGATTGTTTTCGTAAGGTGTAGTAAATTCCGATACCTATCAATGTAAAGTACCAGTAATTTTCCGTGAGAAAAAACGCAAGGATCGAAGATATTATGCTCGTTATCAAAACTACCATCTGCAATGCACCTCTCAACAATTGAATTGAAGAGCAGAATTTCTGTGATTAGAGAAATAAAGGGCGCAAGAGCGCCCTCGAAATTTCAAAATACTAGTCTCTAAACTTGATGCTGGCCTGCGCTGTTGCCAGTCTTGCTACCGGAATTCTATATGGAGATGCGCTCACGTAATCTAGCTTTGTAGTTGCAAAGAACATAATAGACTCTGGATCTCCACCGTGCTCACCGCAGACTCCACACTTAAGGTCAGCCTTGACTCCTTTGCCTTTATCAGCACCCATTCTAACAAGTTGACCGACACCTTCTGTATCGACATGCTTAAATGGATCATCTTCAAGTATACCCTTTGCGAGGTATTCTGGCAAGAATTTACCAACATCATCACGGCTAAATCCGAATGTCATCTGTGTTAAATCGTTCGTACCAAAACTGAAAAAGTCGGCTTCTTGAGCAATTTGATCTGCAGTTACTGCTGCTCTTGGAACTTCGATCATCGTACCAACAAGATAATCCAAACTGATACCGTGTTCTTTTATAAGAGCATCTGCTGTTTCCGAGACTATCTTCTTTATATACTTGAATTCGTTAACATGACCAACAAGTGGTATCATGATTTCCGGAACGATTTCGATTCCTTCTTCTTTCTTGAGTTCTATCGCTGCTAAGATTATTGCTTTAGTTTGCATAACAGCTATTTCAGGATATGTGATAACAAGTCTAACCCCTCTATGACCAAGCATTGGATTAAGCTCGTGAAGTTGTTCGACTATCTTCTCGAGTTCCTCGATCGTTGTCCCTGTTTGTTCTGCTACTTCTGCCATCTGTTCGTCATGATTTGGCAAAAATTCATGAAGCGGTGGATCAATAAGCCTTATCGTAACAGGGTACCCCTTCATCTCTCTGAAAAGGCCCTTGAAATCTTCTTTCTGCAGTGGGAGAAGTTCTGCTAATGCATCTTCCCTTTCTTGCTTATTCCTTGCAACGATCATTCTTCTCACTTTTGGGATCCTATCTTCTTCAAAGAACATGTGCTCAGTTCTACACAGCCCTATACCCTCTGCTCCGAACTCTCGTGCTATTTTTGCATCTCTAGGAACATCTGCATTTGCTCTAACACCAAGTTTTCTAAACTCATCTGCCCATTTCAGTAGTTCTGCAACTGGTCCTTCTAGACCTCTTGGTTTTACTGTCGTGATTTTCCCAACGAAAACTTCTCCTGTTGTGCCATCTATTGATAACCATTCACCTTCTTTGACTACTACGTCCCCAACTTTCAGGTACCCAGCTTCTTTGTCAACAAATATATCTTCTGCTCCAACTATTGCTGGTTTACCCAGTCCTCTTGCAACAACCGCAGCATGTGATGTCATACCACCACGTGCAGTAAGTATACCTTCGGCTGCATTCATGCCACCAACATCTTCAGGACTTGTTTCTGGCCTGACGAGCAGTACTTTTTCTCCTGCTTTAACCATTTCTTCAGCCTTATGTGCTTCAAAGTATGCCTTACCAGTTGCTGCGCCTGGGGCTGCTGGTAGACCTTTGGCTATGAGTTTCGCATTCTTTCGCTCCGTATCATCAAACTTGGGATGGAGTACTCTTTCAATATCGTATGGTTGAACTCTAAGAACTGCGGTCTTTTTGTCTATAAGACCTTCATACACCATATCTACTGCTATTCTTATGGCTGCTTGACTCGTTCTTTTCGCATTTCTTGTTTGAAGAATGTAAAGTTTTCCTCTTTCAACGGTGAATTCTATGTCTTGCATGTCTCTAAAATAGGCTTCAAGTTTATCCATTATACTTATAAGTTCGTCATATGCATTTGGTAACATATTTTTCATCATTTCGAGAGGATATGGAGTCCTTATACCTGCAACAACATCTTCACCTTGTGCATTTGGAAGGAATTCCCCATAATGTACTTTTTCACCAGTGTTTGGATCTCTCGTAAAACAAACACCAGTACCGCTATCATCACCCATGTTGCCGAAGACCATCGTAACAACACTAACCGCTGTACCAAGCAGTTGTCCTTCTTCGATATCATTGATTTCTCTGTATTTGATGGCTCTTTCACTCATCCATGAACGAATAACTGCCTCGATTGCTGCCCAGAGTTGTTTATACACATCTTGTGGAAATTCCTTCCCATACTTTATATATATTGCCTTGTAAATTTCGATGAGTCTTTTCAGATCTTCAGCATTGAGATCGGTATCAAGTTTGATACCTTTTCTTTCTTTCATTTCAGAAAGCGCATCCTCAAAATCGTTGTGTGGAATATCGAGCGCTGTATCACCAAACATTTGCAGAAATCTCCTGTAAGAATCGTATGCAAATCTCTCGTTATTTGTAAGTTCAGCTAGTCCTTTAACCGTTTCATCGTTAAGCCCGAGGTTGAGAATCGTGTCCATCATACCAGGCATGGAGATAGCGGCACCGGAACGTACAGAAACAAGTAATGGATTTCTTGGATCTCCAAATCCTTTACCAGTAACCTTCTCAAGTTCTTTGATAGACGACTCAACTTGTTCTTTAAGTTCGGCAGGATAAGACCTGTTGTTGTCATAATAATATTTACAAACTTCACTAGAAATGGTAAAACCAGGCGGGACTGGAACTCCTATGTTCGTCATTTCAGCAAGGTTTGCACCCTTACCACCCAGAAGGTCTTTCATCTGAGCAGTTCCTTCCGCTTTGCCGTTTGCAAAGAAATAAACCCATTTGTTCCGCATTTTCACACCTCCACGTAAGGAATTTTTTGAAAACCACTCATATTCAGAGTATAATTTTACCATACTTTTCTATGCTCTCGTATGCATGGCGTGATAATTGTTTTTTGCTTTTCTGTTAATTTAGTGTGGCAGGTGACATTTTTATTTGGGTTGCTGTTAAGCATATTTACAGCGTATATTAATAAATGCTGCAAAAAAAATTGCGGCTTTTATTACCGCAATTCGGATTTTTAATACTTATGAGAATGAATTCAGAAAGAACATAAGAGGAATATTGTGAGAAGACTATTATTCCATTTGAGGCCTTTCTCGATGCTCTTAACAAGTGTTTTCGACGTCTAAATCTCAATTCCACCATCGATGATTATAACCTGACCAGTTATGTAAGTACCATCAGTAACAAGGTATTTCACAAGTTTTGCAACTTCTTCTGGCCTTCCAAATCGACGCAATGCAATTCTTTCAATAGTTGCCTTTTTCATAGCATCTGGAAGTTTTTCTGTCATCGGGGTTTCCACAAACCCCGGTGCTATGGCATTGACTCTAACATTCTTCCTACCGAATTCTTTTGCAAGTGACTTTGTCAAACCTACGAGCCCAGCCTTGGATGCTGAATAATTTGCTTGGCCAACATTGCCTTCTAAGCCAACAATTGAAGATAAGTTGATTATAACACCCTCATTTTTAACAAGTTCTCGTATACATGCCTTTACCATGTTGAATGCACCAGTCAAATTCGTTGTAATAACACTATCCCAGTCTTCGTAGCTCATCCTATAGACCAAATTGTCTTTCGTGATACCTGCATTGTTTATCAATACATCAATTCTACCAAACTTATCAATTACGTGCTTGATGGCATCTTGCACTTGTTCCCTGTTAGTTATATCGACTATATACTCAGTATATTCATTGACATCGCTATCTTGTACGTAATTGAAACCCACGACAGTGCATCCTTCACTTAGGAGCTCCTTAACAATACACTTTCCAATGCCACCGGAGGCACCTGTGACAATTGCAACCTTTCCATTTAAGTTATCACCCATACTAAGCTTCCTCCCAGTGATCCAGTGATTTACATATCTTTTTATAAGCGTAGATTGCCACAAAGAGTTTTCCGATGTCAAAAGCTATGAATGGTAGAATACCTACAACAAATGCCTTCTGGAAGCTTTGAATGCTTGCTCCCAAGACAAACCAACCAAATGCATAAACAATACAGAGTCCTGTTAGTCCCGAAGCAAACAGATTCCTATTCTTTGATGAAGATATTATATAAGCAGCTAGTGGAAATGCCCATAAATACCCTGAAGTAGGGCCAACAAGGTACGAAAAGCCTGCTGATAAATTTGCAAACACGGGAATACCTATCCCTCCCAGTACTAAGTACAACATCATGGACATGAAGGCTTCAAATGGTTTGAGTATATACCCCGCCGAGAAAACAAAAAGCATCTGGAGAGTTACAGGAACCGTACCAAATGGAATAGATATTTGCGAGCCGACTGCAGTCAGTGCTGTGAACAACGGTATCATAACCATTGATAATGTTCTATTACCTTTCTTCTTGATTTTATTAGCCTCAAGATTTTTCATTTAAAACTCCTCTCAAGACAAATTCACTAAAATGTTTAGCATTCAATTTCGATTTCTTCAAAAGAGAAGTCTGCACGTTCTTTGGCCCTGCTTCTATAAACTCGTCAACGCCAAGTGATATCATTCTCTTGATGGATTGTTTCCAATAGACAGGTCCAGAAGTTTGTTCGAGTAAATAGTGTTTTATGTGTTCTGGATCGGTAACTTCTTTTGCAATACTATTCATGATTACCGGTACTCTTGGTGTTCTGAATTTCACAGATGCAAGCTCATTTGCCATTTTTTCTCTTGCACTGTCGAGTAGTGGTGTATGGAATGGCCCAGAAACTTTGAGTTCCATTATTCGATAACCTTTTTGTCTTCCATCAGCTATGAATGACTTTATACTCTCAGTTCTACCACTCACTACCAATTGCTCTGAAGAGTTATAGTTTGCTACGTAAAGGTCTTTATAATTTTTTACAAGTTCTTCGACCAATTCTGCAGGTAGTCCAATCACGGCTGCCATACTCCCCATTCCTGGTTCAATGGCTTCCGATATGTATTCTCCTCTTTTTCTTACCAGGTAAACACCTGTCTCAAAATCATATACACCGGCAGCA
>DPIB01000110.1 GCA_003522805.1 Fervidobacterium sp.
ATGTGCGGTGGGCGGGGACTTTGTGGACTGTTTCGACGGTCGAAGTGCAGAGTCCCCGCCTGCTTCTCAGGTTGGGAGGTGTCTATAATGGGCCAACGCCAGAGCCTACAGACGATCCTTGAGACCTTACTTGGAAGTAGAAACGTATATTTCCAGCCACCAGCAACGCTTCGTATGCAATATCCGTGTATTGTGTACAGTCGTGACCGAATGGATACTAAGTTTGCGAATAACTCAGCTTATGCGCGCAAAATTAGTTATCAGGTGACTTATATTGATAGAAATCCTGATAGTAGTATTCCAGACAAAATTGCAGATCTTCCGCTTTGCCAACATAAAACCTTTTTCACAGCGGATAATTTAAACCATGATGTATTTACACTATTCTTCTAGAATGGAGAACTTAAATGCCAGTACTTACCTGGGACTCCCTTGGCGAACGGTTTTATGAGACCGGTGTCGATCACGGGGTTCTGTACATTGCCAATGCGAGTGGGGTGTACGACAAGGGTTATGCCTGGAATGGTTTGGTCTCTGTGACCGAATCTCCTTCGGGTGCCGAGTCGACGGCTCAGTTCGCTGACAACATTAAGTATCTTAACCTGGTTTCGGCTGAGGAGTTCAGTGCAACCATCGAGGCGTTTACCTATCCTGAGGAGTTTGGGCAGTGCGATGGCTCTGCGTCGCCTCAGGATGGCATCCTCATTGGCCAGCAGCAGCGTAAGATGTTTGGTCTGAGCTATCGCACCCTTCTGGGTAACGATGTTGATGGTCAGGAGTATGGTTACAAGCTTCACCTGATCTATGGTGCTCAGGCAGCCCCGACCGAGAAGTCCTACTCGACGGTTAACGACTCTCCCGAGCCGATTACCTTCAGCTGGGAGGTCACGACGACTCCTATGACTGTTACGGGCTACAAGGCTACTTCGTTCATCTCTATCAACTCGACTAAGGTTGATGCAGATGCGCTTGCTGACCTTGAAGATCTGCTGTATGGAACCGCCGGCTCACCTGGAACTGTGGCAAAGCTTCCGACCCCGGATGAGGTCATTGCTTTGTTTACGCCAGTTGGACCTTGATTTACCCTGAAAGAGAGACTAGAGAATGTTGATACTTAGAGTTCCTGGTATTGAACTATTTGATGAAGCCCTTCAAGTTTTTACAACTGAAGATTCGTTTACTTTGGAATTAGAACATTCTCTAGTCTCTCTTTCAAAATGGGAGTCAAAATTTGAGAAACCATTCCTTGGCTCTGAAGAAAAAACAGATGAAGAAGTATTAGCTTACATTGAGGCTATGATTCTTACTGAGGAATATCCCCCAGACGTTCTTAATAGGCTTAGTAAAGAAAATTTTAAACAAATCAATTCTTACATCGAAGCAAAGATGACTGCTACATGGTTTAATGATAAAAAGCCAGGTAAAAAAAGCTCCGAAGTAATTACAGCAGAACTAATCTATTATTGGATGATTACTTTTAATATTCCAATTGAATTTCAGTATTGGCATTTGAATCGTCTGTTTACATTGATTAAGATTTTCAGTGTGAAGAATGCACAACCTGAGAAAATGTCTAAAAAAGATCTTTTAGCACGCAATAGAGAGTTAAATGCTAAAAGAAAGTCCGAACTTGGTACTACTGGATAGGAGGGTAGTATGACCCGTCTAAGTTGGAACCAAGATCTTAACCGAAAGTATGAGTTTGGTGTCGACCGAGGTGTTATTTATTTAGATGATGGGGTATCTGCCCCTTGGAATGGTATAGTTAGTGTAACCGAAAGTCAATCTAACAATATTACTTCTTATTATTTTGACGGTAAGAAAAATTTAGATGTAACATCTACTACGGATTACAAATTATCGTTAAATGCGTTTACCACACCATGGGAATTGAATCAAGCCTTAGGAATGACGTCTGTTGTTCCTGGCTTTGTTTTAACAAATCAACCAAAAACAAAATTTGATTTTTCTTATCGAACTCAAATCGGTAATGACTTGGGTTATAAGATTCATCTTGTCTACAATGCTAGTATCACACCATCAACATTAAATCGTTCAACCATAACTGATAGCGCGACTTTAGAATCTCGTTCGTGGGATATTCGTACTGCGCCTTTAGTTTACCCAAATCAATCACCTTCGGCCCATATTGTTTTTGATTCTACAAAAATGCCTCCGGAGGTTCTTTCTCTTTTAGAGTCTATTATATATGGAACCTCGACTTCAGATCCTCGACTTCCAACATTATTTGAGCTTTCAAATATTTTTGAGGTTTGGAATCCATTTAAAATTGAATACAATAGTTCTGGTTTTTCGCTATTAGTCTCTGATCTAGGCGATATTTCAGCTACAAAAATAGATGGAATCTTTGTTATTTTACAAGACACGCGTTTAAACTTGACTTCAAATTCAGGTTTTTATAGATTGGAGGCTTAAATGCCATATGATCTTTTTCCTTCTGTTGATGAAAATTTTAATTTTCCTGAAGAAGTAAGAGTTCAGTTAGCTAAAAGTGAACAGTTGCGAAATCTTTTAATTCCTATGTCTGAAACTGTTCGGGATGCTCTTTCTGGAGAAGAGCTTTGGTTTGGACGTACTATTTTTAATACAACTTCTAAGAAAATTGAGAGTTGGACTAACCCTGGTGTTTGGGTTGAGTATTTAGATGATACATATGATTTTCCAGAGCCTCCTCCGTTTTGGGATGAAAATTATGATGTTCCCGTTCAGGTACGTTCTCAGTTAGCTAAAAGTGAGCAACTTCGTAATATGGTCACTCCTATGTCTGAAACAGCAAGAAATAGTCTTCCTGTTGAAGAAACATGGAACGGTCGAACTATTTTTAATACCACTTCAAGAAAACTTCAGGTTTGGTTTGAGACAGCACAGGGTTGGTTGTCGGTTTTAGATGAAAACTATGTGCCTATTCAACCAGAATGGTGGGATTTTGAGCCACACTTAAACTACTATTTTCAAGAGTATAGTCCTCAAAATTATACTTCTTCAGGACGACACATAGCTACTGATTCTATGGCATCTTCTATTTTTAACATAGAGTTTTATAATCCTATCGGAGCCGAACCATATTCTAGCCATTCACTCATTATTCCATCATATTGGGAAGTGCGTAGTGGTGATTTACAATATCCGTCGGGCAATCTTCTTATAGATTATACAGCTGTTGGCGGTGGAATTAAAACAGGATTGGTTAGAGCTCATAACGGAAACTATACAGGTGGGAAATATCCCTTTGGATATTTTGAACTTTTGTATGTTTCTGAAGGAGAGTATCTTCCGTTGAAGGCCAATAGTCCACATCTTTTGACAAATGGATGCAAAATTTCTGGTCAAATTACTTATTATATTTCTAATGTTTATTAATTAAGGAGATTTTTATGAGTGTTCCTTTATTTGCAGGCGTAGATAATGATAAAAATTTTCCTCCAGAAATTCGAGAGCAGTTAGCTAAAAGTGATGAATTAAAATTTACAATAGTGCCAATGTCCGAAACACAAAAAGATAATTTAAGCGAAAAAGATTTATGGCATGGGCGAGTTATTTATAATTTAAATAAAAAAGCTATTGAAACTTGGAATTCCATTACAAAGACATGGAATCTTAGCTTGACCAGTAATTATACACCTCCTGTGCCAACACCTCCTTGGGATCGTTATTATAGACTACCAAAAGTAGTTCGAGATAGGTTAGCTTTAACTTCAGATTTTAAATATATGATTGTATCTATGGATCATAAAACTCGATCCGAGTTAACTCAAGATGAATTATGGAACGGAAGAGTTATATTTAATACTACAATAGAGAATCATCAAGTTTGGAATGATGAGTATAA
>DPIB01000083.1 GCA_003522805.1 Fervidobacterium sp.
AGAGGATTTAAGAAAGAGATGTCAGAAAAGAGATGCCAGAGATGTTGAAGGATAGACATGACAAGAATCGAGTAGAAAAGTTGGTAAGATTTAGTCTTTTCGATTTTTTGGTTTTTCTCAGTACTTAACGTCAGATAAGGAGGGAAAATAATGGCGCGCAATACAGGACCTTTGTGTAAACAATGTAGAAGAGAAGGTATGAAACTCTACCTCAAAGGCGAAAGATGTTTTAGTGAAAAGTGTCCGTTTGACAAAAGGCCTTTTGCCCCTGGTCAACACGGTCATGAAAAGAAAAAACTTACTCAGTATGGACTGCAGTTGAGATCTAAACAGACAATGAGAAGAATATATGGTGTACTCGAGAAGCAATTTAAAATTTACTATGAAAGAGCTGCGAAACAATCTGGAGATACTCGTGAAAACCTTGTTTGCCAAGTCGAAAGAAGATTAGATAACGTCGTTTACAGACTTGGATTCGCAATTAACAGGAGAGTGTCTAGACAACTCGTACTACATGGACACATCTTAGTCAATGGCAAGAAAGTTGATATCCCATCGTATCAGGTTAGACCTGGTGATGTCATATCGATCAAAGAATCAAGCAGAAGTATCGAGCCTATAAAACAAGCGATTGAGCTCAACAAGGGAAGGGCTATTTCTCCATGGCTAGAAGCGGATTTTGATCAATACAGAGGTGTATATGTAAGAAATCCACAACTAGAAGAAGTCGTAGACTTACCAGTTAACGTGCAAGCTATCGTTGAATTCTACTCGAGGTGATATTAATGATTCAGATCACTGCAAGAAAATTCAAGTTAGAAGAACAGACAGAGCTCGACGAACAGTATTATGCAAAGTACTCACTCATGCCACTTGACAAAGGCTATGCTGTAACAGTTGGCAATACACTTAGGAGAGTATTGCTTTCTTCCATTCCAAGTTTTGCCATAACCGATGTGCGATTCATTCGTCCTGAAAAATACCATGAGTTTGATACTATAGACGGTATGAAAGAAGACATAATGGAGATGCTTTTGAATTTAAAAAAAGTCCAACTTCGTGTTGAAACATACGTTGAGTCTCCTGTGAAACTATCCCTTGTAAAAAAAGGACCAGGGGACTTAACAGCGAAAGATATCGAATGCCCGGCAGGGGTTACCATAGTTAACCCAAATCATTATTTAGCCAGTCTTGATGAGGATGCAGATGTCGATATAGAACTCTACGCAACATTTGGAAAGGGCTTTGTTCCTGCAAGTGAGAGGGTCGAAAGGCCGGAAATCGGGTGGATCGTGCTCGACGGTGTATACAGTCCCGTCATCAAGGTCAACTGGATGGTCGAAAACGTTCGTGTTGACAAGAGAACAGACTTTGAAAAGCTGGTTATCGAAATCTGGACAAAAAAGAGTATAAAACCATCAGAGGCCTTGAAGCATTCTCTTAGAATAATCCTGGACCACTTCAATTTCATAGAACAGAGCCTTACTGATGTCGAAGAATTGCCGATACCAGCAGTTCAAGAGACAATTCAAGTTGCCGAAGACTATACCGTAACTGAAGATATAATGTCAAAAAGGATAGAAGAACTAGACTTATCTGCAAGATCACTTAATTGTTTGAAGAGAGATAAGATAGAGACCATAGCGGATCTACTTTCAAGGAGTGAAGATGAACTGATGAAGATCAAGAACTTTGGTCTCAAATCTCTCCAAGAAGTAAGAGACAAGCTACGCGAAAAATTCGGTCTGTCGCTAAGAAAGGGGGACAAGTGAAATGAGACACAGGATGAAGAGAACTAAACTAAATAGATATGGCACCCATAGAGATAGCCTGATGCGAAATTTGGCAAAAGAAATCATCGACCATGGGACCATCATGACAACAACAGTAAAAGCAAAGGTAGGGAAGCAATACGTTGAGAAACTGATTACCAAAGCTGTCAAGGCTCAAAAAATCAAAGAAACAAATAAAGCAGAAAGTGTTGCCATTAGGAGACAAATCTTTGCAGAGCTAGGCGATAGGAAATTGGTAAACAAACTTGTAGATGAGATTGCACCCAAGTACCTCGAAAGAAACGGCGGTTATATGAGGGTTATAAAAGTTGGTGCAAGAAGAGGCGACGGCGCAGAGATGTCGGTACTTCAGCTAGTCGAATAATGTTACAGAAGTTGAAGGGGGCATGAGTGCCCCTTTTCAAATCATTTCCTAGAATTTCTTTTTCTACCCAGGAGGTGCAAAAATGGAAATCAAAGAAGTAGAGCGTGACAAGAACGTTGTCGTAAGAGAATACATTTTCGATGCTGATGATGTAAAGAAACTTGAAGACAAGACAGTGGAAGAACTAAATAAAAAAGGTTATCTGATAGAAGGATTCAGACCTGGTAGAGTTCCGAAAGAAGTATATAAACTCAGGCTCAAGGAAGCATTCTATGGAGGATATCTAGCGAATGAAGCTGTCAAGGAAGTGGATAAAAAACTCGATAAAGAAGAACTAAAGCTCATCATTCCACCAGTCATAGCCGATGCTGATTTCACTGCAGATGGTGGCAAGGTTATAGTCGAATTACATCTTGAACCGGAACTGGATCTAGATCCTACGAAGCTCAAGATAAAGAAAGCAAAAGAAGACGAAGTACTGGATGGTTACATCGACATGAGAGCCAAATACATCGTAGAAGAACATGCAATACTGGAGCCAAAAGATGACGTTGCAAGAGAAGGAGACCTTGTAAAAGTTAAGGAAACAGTCCTATTTGGTGATAAAGAAGTGCGAAAGGCAGAAGAAAGGGAATACGTCTTACTATCAGAAGATGAAAGAGATGTCGTAAGGAACTTGTATGGCAAGAAGGCTGGAGAAATTGTCGAGTTCGAGAAGCCATATGAAAGAGAAGGAGAAACAATGGTATACAAGTACATTCTTGAAGTTGAGCAAGTCTATAATAGGATACTCCCAGAGCTCAACGACGAATTTGTCAAGGGTCTTTCTCTTGAAGACATCGAGACAGTTGATCAATTGAAAGAGAAATTCAGATCTGAAGGCAAGGAGATCTACGACAAAGAGCTTGACGATTCATACAGGATGCAGATAATCGATCAATTGCCGGCTATCGTTGAGATAGATTTGAGTGATAAGACTGTCCAAAGAGTGGTTGAAGACATAATCGATAACTTGAAGGAAAACGGAAAATACGATGAATATCTAAAGAGCTATAACAGTGAAGAAAGCCTTGTTGAGGAACTGAAACAGTATTATGTAAACCTTTTGAAAAAAGACCTAGCTGTTAAAAAAATCGCAGAAGAAAAGAACATCAAAGTTGAAGATAGCGATATAAAAGAATACGCAGAAATAGTTTCTGTCGAGTGGGGAGTTAGTCCGGATAGAGCAGAAGCGCTCATCAGAGGGAAACAAGACCTGAGAAATGAAGTAATCATGGAGATTGTTGAATCCAAAGTAGCACAGATACTCGCTGAAAAGGCCGAAATCGAGGAAGTCTCGTTCAAGAATGGTGAAAATGAAGAAAACGAAAAAAGTGAAGAAAGCAACGACGGCAAAGATGATGAAGAAAATCAGGAGAGTCAAGAAAATCAAGAAAGTCAAGAAAGTCAAAATCCTGAAGTTGAGTGATTTCAGAAAGTGCTAGGAGATGATCTGTATGGATAAAGAGATGAAAAAGATAATTGATCAGTACGTACCAATAGTTATAGAAACGACAGGACGATATGAACGCGCCTATGATATATACTCCAGACTACTTAAAGATAGGATCATATTTCTTG
>DPIB01000054.1:0-4282 GCA_003522805.1 Fervidobacterium sp.
AGAAAGAGTAAGGGTAAGTTGCAGACGAGCAAAGAGTTTGTCTCTCAACCAAGAAAGTATGTCTACAATGGCTTTACGATATATGTGGGGAAAAATAATAGACAGAACGATGAATTTGTGAGAAAGGCGAGCGATAGTGATTTGTGGTTTCACGTTCAAGGTATGCCTGGTGCGCATGTACTGATAAAGACTGCCGGTAAGTACGTCGATGAAGATACGTTGAAATATGCTGCGTCACTTGCTGCCACATACAGTAAAGGAAAATACTCATCGAATGTACCAGTCGATTACACGCAGATAAAATATGTGAAAAAGCCAAGGGGATTTAAGCCTGGCCTTGTGCTCTATTCCAATTTCAAGACAATCTTTGCTGACCCAATAGAGCACTCAGCTGAGTGAGTCAGATTTACCAAACTCACTAAAATTATCGAATCAACGAATGGAGGTATTACTATATATGCCATATGAAATATTCAATGAGTATCAACCGATGGGAGACCAGCCACAGGCAATTGAGCAGCTTGTGGATGGACTTAAAAGAGGTTACAAGTTTCAGACACTTTTAGGTGTCACTGGAAGTGGAAAGACATTCACAATGGCAAATGTGATAAAGGAAATAGATAAACCAGTACTCGTCATCTCACCGAATAAGACACTTGCAGCCCAACTCTATTCTGAATTCAAGACGTTCTTTCCAAACAACAGAGTAGAATTCTTCATAAGCTACTACGATTATTATCAACCTGAAGCGTATGTACCAACGAAAGATTTATACATAGAAAAGACAGCTGATATAAACGAAGTAATAGCGAGGATGAGGATGAGAGCGATACAGTCGATTATGACGCGCAGAGATACGATCGTCGTAGCGAGTGTCTCTGCAATCTATGCGTGTGGTGATCCACGAGATTTCGATGAGTTAAATATAAAATTAGAGGTTGGACAGAGAGTACGACTCAACGAAATACTCAAGAGGCTTGTCAAAATTGGGTACGAGCATAAAGAAGATGTAGGTATGACTGGCAGTTTCAGACTTAGAGGCGACACACTGGAAATCTTCCCAACGTATCAAGATGAGGGGATAAAAATCGAGCTATTTGGTGATGAAGTAGATAGAATATACACATTCGATAGGATAAATAGGAACATCATAGATAAATTGGATAAGATAACAATATATCCAACAAAAGAATACGTCACAACGGAAGAAAAGGTCGCAAAAGCCGTAAAGACGATAAGAGAAGAATTGGACCAACGAATTGAAGAATTGAAAAGACAAGGTAGAGAGTTGGAGGCACAAAGACTTTACCAAAGAACGATGGGAGATATCGAGCTTTTGTCAACACTCGGTTACTGCTCTGGTATTGAAAACTATTCAAGGCACTTCGATGGCAGACGACCTGGAGAGGCACCTTATTCTCTGATTGACTATTACGACGACGATTTCATAGTTTTCATAGACGAGTCGCACATCACAATCCCGCAATTGAGGGCAATGTACCATGGTGAGATGTCGAGGAAAAAGAGCCTCATAGAGTATGGTTTCAGATTGCCGTGTGCATACGATAACAGACCTCTGAAGTTCGAAGAATTCTTGAGCAAGGTAAATCAGACAATATTCGTTTCTGCAACGCCTGGACCATTCGAATTTGAAGTATCCGAGCAGATAGTTGAGCAAATCATCAGACCGACAGGTTTGATAGACCCACAAGTGGAAGTGCGGCCAACTAGATACCAAGTTGATGATTTGGTGAAAGAAATAACCGAAATCAAAAAACGTGGTGAAAAGGCGTTAGTGACAGTACTGACAAAGAAGACTGCAGAGATGCTCGCAGAATACCTGGTAGAGTTGAACATAAGGGCACTGTACCTACACTCAGAATTAGACTCGATAAAACGAGTAGAAGTACTGAAAAAGTTGAGAGCAGGTGAGATAGACGTCGTTGTTGGTATAAATTTGCTTAGAGAGGGATTGGATTTGCCCGAAGTATCGCTCGTTGCCATCTTGGATGCAGATAGTGAAGGGTTCTTAAGAAGTGAGACAACACTCATCCAGATCATAGGCAGAACGGCGAGAAATGAGAATGGGAAGGTCATCATGTACGCAGACAGAATAACACCAGCAATGCAAAAGGCAATAGATGAGACAAATAGAAGAAGGAAAGTACAGATCGAATACAACAAGGCACACAACATAAAGCCACAGACAATTGTGAAGCCACTGATGGCAGACATATTTGAACCATTCAAAGATAAAGATAAGGAAGAAGAACTCTACAAAATATACGAAGACAGTGTTTTCACACTCAAAGAATCGCTCAGCACAGAAGAGTACGTTGCACTCCTCGAAGAAGAGATGTACAAAGCCGCATCAGAACTCAGATACGAAGATGCTGCAAGGATGAGAGACGAACTCTTCAAACTCAAACAACAACCGCAGAGTACATGAGCTTTGAATTCCACTGAAATATTAAGATACGTTCGATGCTAATACCTTGGGGGATTGGAGGGATGGTATGAAATATCTATCGGGTGAAAAACTAAGAGTAGCTATCCTTGTGTTGTTAATTTTTCTAACAGTATTTTCGTTCGGTCAAAAACCTGTTATTTCTGTTGACGTACAGCTCGACGAACAATCTTTTAAGAAAATCGCTGAAAGTGTCGTCTTCGATGAGGTGTACGAAAGTAGAAAGTTCAAAGTATTGTTGCAAGATGCCCTTAGAGAGCTATCCAAGGAACTTGTACTTCAAGATTTGTTTTCAAATCAAAACATCGTACTTTCCGATACACAAAGTGTTGATGGACAGCTTAAAGTGGTTGTCAGCAATTTTAATTTCTACACAACTCAAGTACTAAATGAATACATAGAAAACCCTGTCAGTGGAGAGTATATACTAACACCCAACGGTTATGTGAAGATACTTGTCGGCGAGCGATACAGTTACGATTCGTCGACATCGAGATATGTACAAAATAGTGATGGAACGTATGTGAGAGGGTATGATGGAAAGTACTATAGTGCGTACACATTCTACTCATTCGTACCCCACACAAGGGTCTATTATGTACTAAAAGCGCGAGTGGACTACTCACTCAACGCGAAAGAATTAAAAAAGGCTGGTTCGTTCGATGTATCAACTCAGATAGTTGCAAAAGACTATGTATATGATCCGTACAACAATAGAATGCTAAGCAGCCAAGAGAGCAAGAACAAGGTCTTCGATTACTTCTCCACAGCGCTTGCTCAAAAATTGCAGGATGAACTAATGGCTACGTACAAAACCACTGGCTACGTTGAAAGTATTAAATTTCCAAGGGTAATCATAGACGTTGGAAATAAGGATGGTGTCAAAGTAGGTGGCACATTCAAGATATTTTCGCAAGACCAGAAGACAGAATTATCGGAGTTAAGCGTAATTAGAACAGGCGGAGATTATAGCGAGTGTGAGATAACATATGTAAAGAAGGGATATAGTGTAAAGCCTAACGATATAGCCGTTGAGTCGAATGCCACATTCATACTTCCCCTGTCCTTCAGCATCTCTTATAGGATGGATAACACATTCAGCTTTGACACTTCTGAAGTCTCAATGGCAACTGGACTGAAAAAACTCGATATCCACAGGGATGTAACCTCATATCTGAATTTTGGTGTAGACTTCTTAACAAAAGACCTCATAAACATTTTAAACAATTCTGGAAATAGCAGTCCACAACCAACGTTTGAAGTGTCAGGTGGATTCAGATTGTTTGACAATGGCATTTCAATTTACGGATTAGGGATGGTAAGGTTCGAAGATGCTGCATATGTAGGGTTAGGCTTGAAATTTGGTGTACTTAACATCCAAGCATTCTCAACACTTTCGTTTGATAAGTTCATTTTTGGTGGTGGTCTACTATGGTAAGGATAGCGATTCCAACTAGTAGGATATACTTCATTGCTTTGCTTATACTCTTAAGCACATTTGTCATTGGTGCAGGCAAAGTACAAATCATAATCGACTCAAAAATTCCAACAATATACGAGAAAGTAGACCTCGGTACTGAATTAATGAATGCATTCTCTACAGAAGTGCCAGATAACATACTAAGGGTTGTCCATCTAATCGACCTAAAGAAAGAATCGTATTCAAGAAAGGTAAACGAATTCGTACGAGATAGAGAAGGCACGTACGTTTACTATAAAGGTACTTATTACTACACATCAAAGAGGGCAAGATACTCATACGATTCAAAGAATAACAAATACGTACCAGATGTGAACGGCTCTTACATCTACGTA
>DPIB01000054.1:4378-4523 GCA_003522805.1 Fervidobacterium sp.
ACGGCTCTTACATCTACGTACCTGAATTCTCTTGGGCAAGGAGTGAAGAAGAGAAGTACATAGTGAGCGACCTATACAAGAGATATGAGAAAATAGAGAGTGGCGCTGAATACTACATGAGCATTTACATAACCGATGTGGATAT
>DPIB01000115.1 GCA_003522805.1 Fervidobacterium sp.
TCACGCCAAGTTAACAGCATCCCCTAATCGTATCATCAACAACGAGCTTATCAACATAGATGTATCTGTCAAGACATGGATTCATGGTAAGTGTGAAAATCATCTTTTTACCTCCCGTTCAATGTAATTTCTTCTTGATTATTTAATACTCATAGATATTATACTACAATAGAATATAACAACCACCATAGTATGATATAATTTGATTATGTAGGAAAATCATTATTCTCAAATTAGGGGTGCTTCAAAGTTGAATTCAAGAAGATGGGTAATATTTCTTTCTGCTATTGTATTAATAATGGTAGCTGGCTTTATGACCCAATTGATGTACGATATGTCATTTAGAAACCAACTGGACATGCTGAAAACGTATTTTGTAGCGCAGACTGATTTCTTCGCAAAGTCGATAAGTGCTGGCTATTTTCAATGGGACGAAATGTATGATGCTGTAATTAACAACAATTTTGATTTCATAGATGAACAGGTTAAAGATATAAGGAAGAACTATCCAAGAATAGAAAAGGTTGAGATAGTTGAAGGCATACCTCCAGAAAAGATGTACGAAATCTCGAACAACGGAATGGATATGATAATACAACTCAAAATTTTCAATGATTCGATGACTCAATATGTACCAAATAAAGTTGCAATAGTTGAATTACCAGCGCAGAGTTTCCTAAACCTAGTTCCAAATGTACCAATTAAGCTGTCGGAAAGTGGAAAACCGTTTGTCTACAACTTGAGATACAAAAGATTGGTTAGATTCAATGACTTAACCATCCCATTGTTCTTTTTCGTTACTATCGTGATGTTTTTCCTTCTTATTCTTGTATCTTTTGAAAGGCATCGCATTAACGTTGAAAAGCGCGTATCAGAGTCTTTGGAAAGTCAAAGGAAATCTTTGCAAGCGATAAATGAATTTACTCAAGCGGTGCTGAAAGATATACTACAACCATCGTATCAATACATGATAGAAAAGGCAGTTCAAATCGTGCCCGGTGCGCAAGGTGGGAGCGTGCTTATTAGAGATGGCAGCTATTTCACGTTTTCGGGTTGCGTAGGATATGATTTTGAGCAGTTGTCAAAAGTCAAATTTAGACCAGACGAACTTGTCCAAGGTACAAATGGGGAAATTAAAGAAATAGAAGCTCTCGGAGAGTTTGATAAGGAAGCGTTTAGGGGCGGAGAAAATCTCGATATTTTGAGTAAATATGGGAGGATAGATGAGATAAAATCAACGTTGTCTATTCCCGTAATAGTAAACAATGAGATCGTCGCATTTCTAAATTTAGACAACTTTGAGAAGGAAAATGCGTTCACTGAAGATTCAAAAAAAGTAGCTACAGTCTTTGCCAATCAACTTGGTGTACTTTTCGAGAGAATTGCACTGGAGAAAGAGCTTGAGCAACAAAAAGAACAGTTCCAATACCTTTCTACGCACGATAGTTTAACAGGTCTCCCAAACAGAAGGTTGTTAGAGATCGAAGCAGAAAAACTAATGGCTTTGGCAAGAAGAGATGGGAAAAAGATATGTTGCATGTTTTTGGATTTGAAGAAATTCAAAATTATAAACGACACACAAGGTCACAAAGCTGGAGATTACTTCTTACGTGTCATAGGAGAAAGATTGAAAAACATCGCTAGAAAGAGTGATATAGTGGCTAGAATAGGTGGCGATGAATTCGTTTTCGTGCTCTACGATTGCAAAGACTACATTCAATTCATAGACCGAGCATTAGAAGAAATAGAAAAAGACATATATTACGGATACGAAAAATTCAACGTCTCTGGCAATTTTGGGATCTCACTCTTTCCTGATGACGGACAAACGCTTGATGAACTTTTTTCAAAGGCTGATTCCGCAATGTACTATGCAAAGAAGAACGATTTGAAATACTGGCTTGCATCAGATTTACTCAATTCAGATACTTAAGATACTTCTATCCTTAGCCTTACCTAATTTACTTATTGTACTTTACTTTCAATATAATTGTTGTATAATTAATGTAGACTATTTCAGTCTACATATTTGTTTATTATATAGATTCATTTAGGTGGTGAGAAGATGGAGACAAAAAAATCGCTCAAGATAACAGGCATGACTTGTGCAAATTGTGCAAGGATTGTGGAAAAGTCACTTTCAAAAGTCGATGGTGTAAAGTTTGCCGCTGTGAATTTGGCTACCAACACTGCCTTTGTCATATTGGATAAAGAGATACCAGACGGGAAGCTTAAAGAAGCCGTTGAAAAAGTGGGTTACGGTGTATCAGATGAGCCATCCGAACTTATAGAGGAAAAAAGATTGAGACGGATAAGAACAAACATGCTCATTTCAGTCATAATAACCGTTCCACTAATGGTTCTCATGTTTATGCACATGGGCGGTGTACACATTCCATATTTCAACGAAATTGAACTCGTGCTCAGTTTCATCGTAATCTTCTATGCTGGCCGAGATACGATTCGCGGTGCAACGATCGCCCTGCTTCACAGACATTCGAACATGGATACGTTGATTCTCTTTGGTGCTGCCACTGCATGGTTTACGAATATTC
>DPIB01000080.1 GCA_003522805.1 Fervidobacterium sp.
ATGCAGTTGGAAGACACAGAGGTGCAGGCCTTGGTGGAGGTCATGATGAAAGAGAGCAGACATTAAATCAGTTACTTGTTGAAATGGATGGCTTTGACGTAAATCTAGGTATAGTTGTAATGGCAGCTACAAACAGGCCTGATATACTGGATCCGGCTTTATTAAGGCCTGGTAGGTTTGATAAAAAAGTGGTAGTTGATCCACCAGACGTAAAGGGTAGAGAGGAGATTTTAAAAATACACCTCAGAAACAAACCGATCGATAGGGATGTAGACATAGCTATTTTGGCTAAGAGAACTACTGGCTTTGTTGGAGCTGATCTTGAGAACCTAGTAAACACAGCAGCATTACTAGCTGTTAGAAACGGAAGAAATGTCATAAGGATGGATGATTTCGAGGAAGCAATAGATCGGGTGATTGCAGGACCTGCTAGAAAGTCGAAAGTTATATCTGAAAAACAAAAGCGAATAGTCGCGTATCACGAGGTTGGTCACGCTATAATCGGGTCTTCGCTACCAAATTCTGATCCAGTTCATAGAATTTCTATAACACCACGTGGTTATGCTGCGTTAGGTTATACATTGCACTTGCCTGCTGAAGACAAATACTTGGTGACTAAGAACGAACTTCTAGACAATATAACAACCTTGCTAGGCGGTAGGGCAGCTGAGGAGATCACTTTCGGAGACTTCACAAGCGGGGCCTCAAATGATATTGAACGCGCAACTGAAATCGCAAGAAAGATGGTCTGCGAATATGGAATGAGTGATACGTTTGGACCACTAGCATGGGGCAAAACGGAACAAGAAGTGTTTTTGGGCAAAGAGATAACGAGAATCAGGAATTATAGCGAAGAAGTTGCAAAGATGATAGATCATGAAGTTCAAACGATAGTCAAGACATGCTATGAACGGGCGAGGGAGATACTTTCGAAGAATAGAGAGAAAATGGATCAAATAGTTGCCGTACTACTGGAAAGAGAAGTTATGAGCGGTGAAGAACTAAGGGCAATGCTCAATGGCAACGAAGAAGTATTGCCACCACAGAATAAAACTGTTAATTGAATTATCAAATGGGATAATTGGGGGGACTCACTGTGCTAGAGAATTTGGAGAATATAGTTGGATTGAGTAAGTCGATTGAATTAGTTCCAGATGACAGAATGATCTGGGACGAAGATGACGAGATGGCACAAATGCATTTTGTCTCGACATCTGGGCTCATCAAAGAAATAAACTATTTGGCAGGTGATTTTCTGTCTCAATACCTAGATGAGGGAGTGATTTCTGTTGTCACAGAGGTTGAATTCAAACATCTTAAATCAATTGTAATTGGTGAGAGACTTATAATAGGAATACGGATTAGTGAGTTGATTGCAAATCAGATTACGTTCAAAATTATCATCATGAAAGACTCTGATAAAGTAGCCGAAGGTATTGTAAAACGTACTGTAGTCTCCAGAAATTATTTGCGAAGGAAAGCTATAGAAAGCATCTAGTTGGGATTCTAAGTATTATGTAGAGTTCGCTACACATTAGGAGGAAGAGCGTTCTAGTATGAGAAGACCACGAGATAAAGAGTCTTTTAAAGAATTTGATTATGTTTCCAAAATTCATAGACATGAGAAACTAATTACTCAAATACCGGGCAACCTTCCAAAGGTTGCCCTTATTTTCCCAAACAACTACAAAGTTGCGAGCAGTTCACTAGCTTGGAGCTGGATACAGCAACTACTGGCGAATAAAGGCGTCGGAGTTCAACGATTTTTCTATGAAGAGACGTTTAAGCGCTTCTATTCGATGGAAGAACAAAGGCCAATTGATGAATTCTCGATTTGGTTGATTACATTCCAGTTTGAAAACGACTTGAAGAACATTGCAGACATACTGATCAAGCGTGGTGTCCCATTGAACGTACTAGATAGAGCAGATTACCACCCATTGGTAATAGTTGGCGGCCCTGTGAATCTGTTCAACGTTGAACTCATAACCGACATTGCTGACTTTGCTTTTGTTGGAGATCTCGAGTGCAGCATAGATGAGTTCTCGAATGCCTTACTAACTGAGGGTAAGTCTAAGATTGCAGAAGAACTGCTTAAAATCCCACAGATCTATTCCAAAGCATATGGGAAGAAAGAGTCTAGAAACTGTTATGCCAACTTAAATATGGTACCAGTTTCACATTTTGTAACTCCATTTTCTGTATTCAAAGATAAGTTACTAATCGAAATTGGAAGAGGATGCATAAGAAGATGTGCATTTTGCGTCACAGGATATACCAAGAAGCCTGTGAAATTTGCTAAAGTAGAGGACGTTATAGAAGTTTTGGAAAGACACAAAGATGAAGAAGTCGGACTAATAAGTGCTACAATAACGGACTATCCTTATTTAGATACGTTGTTGAATTATATGGAGAAAGAGAACATCAAGTTTTCAGTATCCTCAATGAGGGTGGACGATGTAAATGAAAAACTGCTGAAACTGTTGAAGGCAACTGACCATCAATCATTCACTGTTGCCCCTGAAGGTATCTCACAAAGAATAAGAGACATCATGCTTAAAGATATAACCCTCGAAGGAATTATCAGCGGCTTAAGCCTAGGGCACAAAGTTGGTTTCGAAGAGGTAAAACTATACTACATAATTGGCCTTTCAGAAGAGGAAACAGATGACTATGACGAGCTTTTCTGGTTTATACATCAACTCTATGATATTGGATACAGAAAAGTGACATTAAGTATTAATCCACTTGTTCCAAAACCCAAAACCCCTTTCGAGGATAGGAAAATGATAGATAGGAAAGAGTATGAAGAAAAGATAACATATATAAAGAAGAACTTGCCAAATAAGGCAAGGATATATGCTGAGAGTTACAAAGAAAGCCTGATTCAGTATCAGATTTCAAGGTTAAGGGGGGAAGATACCATAGATTTCATCGAAAAACATTTTATGAAAAGATAAATTCTCACTAGATCTTACCGAGTTTCATGCTGAATACACCCATCGAAAGGATTATTGCGGTTTCAAAGCGTAGGATTTTCTTTCCAAGACACACGGTTCTAAACTTTTTTCTCAGGAGTTCTGCTTCTTTCTTGGAGAATCCTCCTTCAGGACCGGCTATTATGCCCACATTTTTTGATATTCTCTTTGGTACCTGTCTTCCTTTGAAATCAAGCATATAAGTACTCTCTGGTGCTAATGTGAATATATCTAGGAATTCAATACTTCTTATGACTGGGAAATAGTATCTTATACATTGTTTTGATGCTTCCCTAACGATGATCTCCAACTTTTCTTGCTTGTCATCATAATGTCTAGAAGCCCTTTCATTATTGAAGACGTATATTTCGTCAACTCCTAACTCGACAGCTTTTTCGATAGTCCAGCGTAATCTCTCCCACCGACCAGATGGCGCAAACAATACTAGCCTTCCATCGGAAGGCTCGACAAATTCGTGTGATAAGACCCTACCTCGTGCCGATTGTTTTCCTATTTCATCGACTATGATCTTGTACTTTCCACCATTACCGTCTGTTACGTCTATGATCTCTTCTTCTTTGATCCTAAGTACCTTCATGTGAGTAACTTCGTGCTCATCGAAAGATATAAAACTATCTCCAGGTATTCCATAGAAAATGTTTGGCAACTTTGTTTCCTCCTTAGCCCATTTGCATAATAATTAGACGTAACTGAACAGACATAAAGTTTCCTTATTCCCTTAGGTTTCATAACTATTCTAACACAAAAAATAGAAAAATCCCCCCTGAAAAAGGGGGGGATGAATAATCCATGTATTATTAAGAAATTGCTGAAGATGGAGGCTATCATCAGTCAATTGATTACCAGTGCAAGAGTTCTTTTTCTGTTGCCTTATCAAAGATATGCATTGTACTCATGTCAAAAACAAGATCCATCTTCTGCCCGTCTTTTGCTAGGCTCTTTGCATTGACTCTTGCAACTATTTTGTCTTTCCCAGCTATGGCGTGGAGTAGGGTTTCGCTTCCGAGAGGTTCTACAACATCAATCGTAACTTCCGCCGTATTCTCTGGTTTTGGTGCAATAGCAAACATTTTATCATAAACGTTCTCTGGCCTTATACCAAAAATTATATCTTTATCAACACATGAAGAAAGTTTTTCTTCATATTCAGTTGGAATTTTCAGCTGAAGTCCACTTGTTTGGACCCAAAGTCCACCTTCACCTCTAACTATCTTACCTTCTATGAAATTCATTGCAGGGCTTCCTATGAATCCAGCCACAAACATATTTGCGGGTGTATTATACACTTCATAAGGTGTCCCAATCTGCTGAATAATTCCGTCTTTCATGATGACAATCTTATCAGCCATCGTCATAGCCTCTACTTGGTCGTGTGTAACATAGACGATTGTTGCTTCAAGCCTTGAGTGTAGTTTCTTGAGTTCGGACCTCATCTGAACACGAAGCTTTGCATCAAGGTTTGAAAGAGGTTCGTCAAACAAGAATACCTTTGGATGCCTTACGATCGCACGTCCTACTGCAACTCTTTGTCTCTGACCACC
>DPIB01000147.1 GCA_003522805.1 Fervidobacterium sp.
ACCCTGATTGTGCGATATGTACTTCTCTATACTCTGCCTCAAATCCTTAAGCGTCTCTGAATATTCAGTCCTTATCTTCTTCAAAAGCACCGAAGCGGTATCTTTCACATTACCTTCGTCATCCAAAGTTTGCCTCAAAGCATTAATTATCTCGTCATAACTGTTAAGTTCATATATAAGGTTAACCACAGAAGACTGAAAGAGCAGTCCTCCCTTAGTCTGTTTGAATGTACTCCTCAGCGATTTGATACCTTCAAAGAATTTCAGCAGATAAAGGAATTCAGTTCCTTCAACAATTAGTCCATTCTCCACTTTTGACAGAATGGGCCGTACATCTATGAATGCGTCAGATGTTGGAAACCCATTTTCTCTCACAAGGTCACACAATTCCGCAATGTAGTCAAACTCCTCTTTAAGGTCTATCTTCTCCGGTTGCAACTGCTCTAAATATTCCTTTCCAAGTGTGGAATAACAAAAATACCTATACCCATCGAGCACAAGCTCGTAATCTACCTTCCTTTTAATATCTTTCAAATAATCCAAATACTCAGACATCTAAATGCCTCCTACATCGTTGCCTTCCAATTACTAAATACTCAGTCAAATAAACAGTTATTTCTCCAAAATATACACATCTCCGTATACCCTTTTCGCATCTATGTAGAACTCCACATTGTGATGCTTGCTCAACACAAAAAGTACTCTTCTAGTGACTCTTGGCAGATCCACATAGCCATCCGTAAATATCACTATACCCTCAGTTCTGAATTGTTGTTCTGCAATATCGACTGCTGGCTGAAGGTCAGTCTCGCCACCGCCATACACTTCAAAATCTTTCCAAGTGCCCAATTTATACTCTCCTACAAATGTGACAGACTTATCCACTTGTATTACTTTGAACGAAAATTCCTGAGCTGCTATTGCTTCTATCTCACTCATGAAAGCATTGATTTCTTCCTCTATGATACTACCACTTGTGTCAATAATCACAGTTAATTTTGGTTCGTATATGTACCTCCACCCAGGTTGATCCTCGTACCTTCTGTTTGGCCTCAGTGGCGTGGAGTACTTATCTCCTTTGATCGACATACCTGTAAACTTTCTCAGTGCAGTCTCCCAATTGATTATTGGCCTCGAAAGATTGATTTCAATATCCTGCTTCACACCAGAAGGCAGCTCGTTACCAAATAGATTGAACGCCTTACCAACCTTCTCTTGCGTAAGTTCAATCATCATCTCGATAGGCAAATCAGATTCCTGCTCGTGACTATCTGGCAATTTATCCCAAACTGCCTCCACATCGAAACTATCATTCTTCATGAACTCATCAAGCATGTACTGATGATACTCTTCCGCAGTTCTATTAAGCATGTCTACAGGTGGACTGACAAAAATCATATCGTTATCAACGCCGTGACCTTCCTGAACCAAAACATTGAGTGGTACGCTAAAAGCATCTAATTGTGGAATAAACTGATTTATCGCAGCATCTTTAGCTATATCCCAGATCTGCTTATCTCGCTTATCTTTTGCTCTGATGAGATAATGCTTATTGATAAAATGCATCAGTTCGTGAAGGATCAGACCTTCCACCATCTTATCAGGTTTTGCAGCAATACTCACCGGATTATACAAGAACACAAAATCGCCATTGCGGGATATCGTAAGCGACACATTCTTCACGCCAGACTCCTTAAATTGACTACCCATCAAGATATATGCATAGAACGGATTCAGATTTATCAACGAATTCAATGCCTTCTCCATCTTCTCAATCAACGAAAATGCCCCCAAACGTAAATTCTTCTCTCAACAATTTTTAAGTTTCTCAGAACGTTATAGCAAACCTTGCATCGAAATACACACTATTGTCTCCCGTGATGAAAAAGGACCTGTAAGAAAGCCATCTAAGTGATGTGACATAACCAAGACCGATGCTGAACCCATCGCCTAAATACCTCACATTGAAATCCAATTTTGAGCGGAATATATCATCTGTTCGGAAGGTCGGTATATTGACATTGAATGCAGGGTCATAATAAAGATATAATGCAGAATAATAAGCATTAACCTGAAATTTGACGCCAGCATCTTTAATAAAATACGAAGGCGATAGACCAATATACATGCGTCCCACTTCCATCGCAGTGTCAGTTTCCATATACTTCGTATCCAAAGAAAATGGTATATCCAATTCGAAATTACCTATGCGAAATAGTGGTCCCACCTTGAATGAATACGAGCTCTCTCTAAAGTCGTATCCACCCGAGAATTTCAAATTGATATAATCACCAGGTGCCAATCTCAACAACATATCGAACTCGCTGTATGGAAATCCCAAACGGTATTCGATGATCCCAAACTTATCTGCGACACCTATTCCATCCTTCGTGTTTATAAAGAACTCGGTAGCGTATGCGAAATTACCTGTTCCCAAAACAAGCGCTGCTAAGAATATTGCAAAAAAATTGAAAACATCACGAATATGCCTCACCTTCAACACACTCCCGATTATTGTAGAATTACTCTTCAGTGATATGCAAACCAATTATATCACAACAAACAAAAATGAGAAAACCCCAAAGCGATGATGCCTTGGGGTTTATTTATATTTTACGCCACTTAAACTCTAAATAAAAATCAACCTACAAAAAAGCTCAAAATCGCCGGTATCAACAAATATATCGAGAAATACTTCAGATGTGATGAAACAGTCAAATATCTCATCAATGCAAGCGAAGCCAATCCTGCGATCAATGCGCCTCCGAACCCTGCAAATGCACCGGCTGTAAACGCAACGCCCTTAAGTTCAAACACTCCAGCAGCCAATACTACCGGTAGGCTCATGAGGAAAGAATACTTAAACGCATCTGCCCTTGCCATACCAATCATCAGTGCACCAATCAGAGTCAATCCACTCCGTGAAACGCCTGGAAGTATTGCGACAGCTTGGAATAAACCTATAATTAGAGCATCTACGTACGTAATTTGCCCCATCGTTTTTCTACCTGAAAACCCATCCGAAACCCACAGCAACACTGCAGTTGCCAAGAAGAATATACCAACAAGTTTCTGAGAAGAGAATGCCTGATTAATTTGGTCTTGGAAAAGCACACCGATGAGACCAGCTGGTATAGAAGAGATTATAAGCTTCAAAATCAAAGTAACAGCCTCTTTGTCCCATTTGAAAAGTCCAACGACGAGTCCTACCACGTCATTCCATAGCAAAATCAAGACTGCCAAGAAAGTGCCCAAATGCAAGAATGCGAAAAACGGCAACTCGGAAGGCAAGTTCATCAATTTTGAAAAGAGTGCAAGGTGTCCTGAGCTCGAAACCGGGAAAAACTCTGTAAGGCCTTGTACGATACCGAGTATGAATTCTTTCATGATTGGCGCGTTCTCCTTTCATATCTTTGCAAGACTAAAAATCAAAAAACAAATTACCGATAAATATCAAATATGATGCCGTTGATCTCCCCTACCTTTTCTGCCAATACAAGCGTATCTCTCTCTGCTTGGAGCAAGAGCGAGGCAATGTTTTCTAACTTTTCGTCTATTTCTTCTGCTATTATATGCAACCTTGGTTGGGAAAGATCATAATCGTACTTTCCAGTGAGCTTGTAAAGATGCTTTTCTATATACTCGAGTACTTGCTTGATGCAACCCTTGTACTTTTTCAAATTATCGGGTGTGGGAGAACGGACAAAATCATTTCCTGCCTCCACTACCTCAGTAACCATCTCTTCTATAGTCTTTCGGATGGCTTCTTCCTCGGCTTCTTCAAACATACCCACAAAAGATGCGGAAGAAGAACCCTTTATACCGCCTTTCCTTCCTGCTTTCTTTCTCTTCACTTCAGAACTTTTGAGCTTTGGATCATTCACTGGTGGTTCAATCCTCA
>DPIB01000059.1 GCA_003522805.1 Fervidobacterium sp.
TTCTTGATAAATTGGGTTAAAAAGTGAGGGGGCTTTTCAGCCCCCTTGGTACTCTTACGATAGTTTCTTTTATGACTCTCTCTCAGCTCTAAAGCATCATTTTATTTATTTTATAATACAAAGGTTTCAAGGTATCCCAGAGTTCTTTATAGATGCTGTTATATATCCTTTTGTAAGTTGCGTAGTCAGTCAAGTCTGGGATGAATTGCTTTGAAACGTGGACCATGTGCTTCACAGCAGTCTCTATATCACTATATTCCTTTAGACCTACATATGCGGCAATTGCGGCACCCAATGCCGAAGTTTCAAAAGTCTGTACTCGATACACAGGAATACCGAACATATTTGCCGTAATTTGGCATATCTCATCACTTACTGCACCGCCTCCTGAAACACCTATTTTCTTCATTTTGACTTTCGTCTTCTTTTCTATTAACTCCTTTCCTTCGATCAGTCCAAAGTTTATCCCCTCAATTATTGCACGATAGATGTGTATTCTCGTATGTTTATCTGAAAAACCTATTATTGCACCCCTGGAAAATGCCTTGTCAAGTCCAGGCGTCCAAGTTGGATGCACCACCAAACCTTCAGAACCAGCTGGAATACTTTGCAATCTTTTATCAAGCAAATCTTCTGCGGAGATTCCAAGTTCCCGAGCTTCTTTAACTTCATGCTGAGCAAACTCGTTGGTAAACCAAGAGATCAACCAATATCCCCTGAATATCGTTACCTCCGGGTTATATTTATTCGGAATAATAGAAGAATATGGTGGCATAAATGGTAAGACCTCTATGTACTTATCAAAAGCTGTCTCTATGGTTGCTGTTGTTCCAAGGCTTATACTTCCGATATCTGGAGAGAAGCAACCAACCGCTAATGTCTCACACATCTTGTCTGCACCCGCAGCTATTACAGGAAGGCCTTCTCTCAGTTTTGTTTGCACTGCAGCTTCCTTTGTTACATATCCAAGCAATTCAGTCGGTTTAACAAGGTCAGGCAATTTCTCACGTTCAATGCCAAACATGCGCCATTTGTAATGTTTGGGATTTTCAAACCACGTGTTGTGTTTATAGTCGAATGGTATGTATCCAACTTGAGAAGCCACAGAGTCTACGAGATTGCCCGTTAGTTTGTAGGTAAGAAAACCTGATAAAAGTAAGTACTTATCGACTTTATTCCACAACTGGGGTTCATGTTGCCTCATGTAGTTTGCAGTGCTTCTTCTCCATGCCTTTTCTGCAGCGTCTTTCATACCGATGAGTGAAAAACCGATGTTCTCCCACCAGGTGAAATCTGGTGTTCCTTTTGCAAGTCTTTGATCTAACCATAATATTGCATTTCCTACGGGGTCTCTATCTTTATCCAACATGACAACTGTTGCTCGCTGTGTTGTCAGTGTGACTCCAATAACACTTGAAAAAAGTTCTGGAACAGTTTCATGAAGCTGCGTTGTAGCTTTGCATAGTGTATCCCAGTAAAAATACGGATCTTGTTCTGCATAATCAACATCTTTCGAGTAATAAGGTGGATCGTAGTCTATCTTCACCTTTGCCAAGATCTCGCCTTCGTTTGAGAAGATCATAGCTCTTAAACTCTGAGTTCCACAATCTATACTTAGGATGTTCATCTTATCCCCCCCGTTTGCACAATTTCTAAAATAGGCAATAATTTCTCCAGAATTATGCAAAAATCGACACCATTAACTATTCTAACACATATTACTTAACAATAGATAATATAGATAGCAGTCCAGATCTTTGAAAAGAAAGAGATTCTGGGGTATAATATATTCTAAAGTCGCTAGAAAAATCGGAAACACAAGAGCGTGCAAAAATGTTGTGACAAGGAGGAAGAAAATTGAAAACTGGACTCAGACTTTTTGTAATCTTCATCATCACCGGTATTGTCTTGACTTTTGTTTTGTCCTGGGCTATAGAATTCGACAAGTATAGAAAAAAGCTAGTAGAACCAACAGAAGTTTCGCGCAGTTTAAGTTATCTTGAGGCAATAGTGACGGAAGCTTATCCGCTACCAAGCAACGATCGTGTAAAGAAAGAATTTGTTGACAGGGCTGAAGAAGTCAAGAACCAAGTCTCGCAGAAGATGTTATCCATTGACGTGTTTAAAATAGTTCAACCCGTACTCCACGTCTTAAATGATCAAAACCTACGATTGTATACTCCTTTCGAACCGAACTACAAAATCTTACCGTTTTCAGCCACTGTTATTGATAGAAAGATCATTGTGACCTCAACTGCTACTGAAAAGATACCAGCAGGTGTAGAGATTGTGGAGATAGACGATAGGAATTCTGATGAATTAATAGAATCCTTAATAGTATATACTTCTGGTGAGAATTATGAATTAAAGGAACAGCAGATTGGGAATTTGATACAACTTCTTCCAGAGCTTTTCAGGAATCCGCGGCGTCCAAAGGTAGAAGTCTTCTACCGTCCAGAAACGCATACCATAACCTTTGAGGAAAACGGAAAAGCTGAAACTGTAGAGGTTGAGACGGTTAGTATTTTCTCCTATCCGAATTTGAGTTCGTCACATAAATCACTGCCAAGTAGATCAGCATTTGAATTTGATCAGCAGGGAGATGTTGGAATTCTGAAATTGGGGACATTTTCGCTTTCGGGGACAGTGTACAATAAATACAGAGAGTTTCTCAACCAGACCTTTCTAGAAATGAGAAATATGGGAACTCTGTTGATAGATCTTAGGGGCTGTACTTCAAGCAGTTCCACTGTTTTCAAGGAATTATTTGAGCATTTGGTAAATAAACGTACAATCGTGCAAAGAAACATATCTGTAGTTCTGAGTGCTTACAATTTGAGGACTTTGGAAAAGTATGGAATTGACTACCAGTTTTCAACAAATGAGCTTGTGAATACCCATTTCGTACAAGAATATATGCCCAGAACCCCGACGTTCAACGGTGACTTGTGGATTCTGATCGATAGATACACTTCCAATGCAGCACTCGATTTTGTCTACACGATTATGAAGCTGAACAAGGGGACAGTGTTAGGTGAACCTACATTGACGCCTATAAACCATACAACAGACGTAGTATATCAGTATTCTGAAGGCATGAGGATGACATATTCGTATCCTACTGCCCGATTCAACGAAGGTGGAAAAGATAATTTACCGTTGACCCCAGATTATGTCTTGAACTTATCTACGGAGGACAGAATAGAATACGTAAAGGGGAATAAAGATGTCATGCTTGAAAGAGCATTGATGGTAATTCAAAAGGTATACTGATAAAGTCATAGGAAGTCAACTGTTTCACAAAATTGTGCATTTCTATTCCACTCAGCCTCCACTTGATTTTGAATGAAATCTGTTTTGTCTCAATCTCAAACAAACAATCAAATAATAGGGTGGGAGAAAAATGAGGAGGGAAATATATGTGGGGGATACTTGGGATAATATTGGCAGGGCTAACTATACTTAGCAAATCTTGGAAAAAAACAGACACAAAGACTAGATTATTATCAACGATTCTCAAAGTCTTTACAACTATTTCATTTGCACTATTTGCATTTGCGGGTGTAGATAAAGGTCTTGAAATTATCATTGCTTATGGGCTTATAGTATGTGCATTAGGCGATTTATTTATGGAATACGAAAACACCTTTATGCTTGGAATGCTCTCCTTCCTTGTAGGACAGATTCTTTACATATCAGGATTTTTGAGAACATATGAAATGAATGGATGGGACAAATTGCTCTATTTTGTACTCATCTTAACAGGGGGATTGTGCTATTATTTCTTTGGCCTGCTCAAGAGTTTGGGAAAGGACAAGATTCCTGTACTTGTATATCTAATTGCCATATGTACAATGCTATGGTCGACGATTCCTTCAATGAGCTCTGCTACTGCTGGTGCATTACTCTTTGTAATTTCGGATTCTCTCCTTGCGTACGACAAATATGTGGGACGTATAAAGAACAGAGATTTTCTGGTGCTTTCGACATATTTCATCGGACAATTTCTCATAGCATGGAGTGTTGTAGTGTGCTGAAGTCAACTACCCACCGTCTATAG
>DPIB01000120.1 GCA_003522805.1 Fervidobacterium sp.
CTTTAGGCGGTGGGTAGTTGACGTTACCAAACTTTAGTATTCTGATTTGTTTCTCCAGTACTCTTCAGCCAGGATACTCATGTGTATAACATCCCAATAATGCCCTCGGTAGTACCTGCCTTGACGTTCTCTACCTTCTTGTAGAAATCCACACTTTTCATAGACATGAACTGCTCTGGGATTGTTCTCAAAAACTCTCAATGAAACCCTGTTGAGGTTTAGGTATTCGAATGCATATTTTAGAATCAGCATTGTTACTTCCGTACCTATGCCCTTATTCCAAAAGCTCGAATCGTATATGGCAACACCGTACTCTGTGCTTCTACTAGTCCAATCTATGGATTTCAAACCTGCAGTGCCTATCAAAAAGCCATTTGATTCTATTGCAAAAACCACATCGTTATGAGTTACAGCATTTCTCCTGATCCATTCTTCTTCAAGAAATGCGTTGATAGGAAACACAAGACTTGTGAATTCTTTTAGCTCCTCCTTATTCAAATATTTTGCTAATTCACGCCCATCTGATACTTCTAAGGGTCTCAAAATTGCAAGTTTTCCCTCTAGTCTCACTAAACCAACTCCTTCTTGATCCAACTGAATTCAGGTTAACGATTCAACTAGATTTAAAACTTCCCTAAGTCCAAGATTTCTGATGTGGACTATATTCAACTCAGAGCTCATCATCTTGAACTCTTCAAGGCTCATTATTTCTGTCCTCTTATCATTCCCTACTAAGTAAGTTACTGCATAATACTTTTCGTAATTGTCCCAAAATTCATCAACTGTTCCGAAAAAAACGCTTCTCCCCTTTTTGAGTGCGATTATTTTGTCACATACATCCTCTATTTCATCTTCATCATGTGTAACGTATATGACGATCTTCCCCAACTTTCTGTAGTTTTTCACTGTATTCTTGACTATTGCCTTCGTTTCGATATCCAAGCCTTCAGCAGGTTCATCTAGAAGGACTATTTGCGACTGTTTGAGTAAACTAACTGCTAGTGCCAATCTTTGCCTTTGTCCCTTTGAAAGTTCATTTGGACGGGCATCTTTTAGTTCCAGTATTCCGACTCTTTCACATATGGCTTGTATATTTTCGGTAGAATTGAATATCTTTGAAAAATACTCAAGATTGCTCATGACATTTAACTCAGGTACGTAACTCCCTGTCTCAGATACATAAGAAACAATACTTCGATATATCTTGATGTTCTTAAAAACATTCATTCCATCAAAGTAGATCTCACCAGATGATGGCCTCAAAAATGTTGCAAGTATGTTCAGTAAAGTACTCTTACCACTACCATTTTCACCGATCAATGCAACTACTTCTCCAGTCCTTAAAACTCCGGAGATTCCATCGATAGCACATTTTTCAAAGTCATCTGTAGAATTATTTGATTTAAAGGATTTACTGATGTTTCTCAGTTCAAGTTTGGTATCAAACTCTTCTCTAGAATTTCGCATTACCCACTCCATCCTTCTAATTCCTAGGTACTTTTATAATCATTTTCCCGTCATCATCCAACTGGACAGAGTTGTTTATGTTTCTAACATTTGCAGCCTTAACATCATCGTTCACATATTTTATAGCATATGCCTTTTCACTACCGCTATCAATGTAGTAGATCAAGAACCCTTCGGGTTTTACAGATATATATCCATTAGTGTAGAGATAGTCTAGTATATCGGATATCGGTGGATTCTTCTCCAACATCAACATCTGAATAATTGACTGATGTAGTGTTCTAAAATTTGCAGCAACGGTAGTTGCCTTTGCTTGAGCAAGGGTATTGATGCCAGTCGGTGTAGCGACTGCCATCAATGCAGCGATTATTGCCAGTACAATGAGGAGTTCTACTAAAGTAAAGCCCTTTTTCAAAATTTTCCCTTCTTTCGAACCCAAAACACTTGTTCACTAGTTTAGACATCTGCATAGTAATTCTTCATTTATGCCCTTACCGGTAGAACTATGTACATGTATCCTTCTACATTCCTTGGATTTATCTGTAACGGGCTCATATTGTCGACAAAATTAAATTCAAGTTCTTTTTCGTCGATGTGTCTTACTGCTTCGTTCAAAAATCGTGGATTGAAATTAACCACAAGATCTTCTCCGTCTTTGGTTATAGAAATATTCTCGTTTGCATCGCCAAAATCTTGACTCTGACTTGTTAGCTCCATGACGTCATCCGTTATTGTAAGATGGACCTTTTCACTACCACGCTTTGCAATTATCATAACTCGTTTAAGTGCTTCCAAAAAGTCATCGGAATTCAGGACAACCCTTGTTTTGAATGCTTTAGGTAGCACACGTTTGTAGTCTGGAAATACCTCTTCTATCGTTCTAACTATCGTTGTTACATCACCAGCATTGAATGAGACGATAGAATGATCGTATACTATATTCACCGAAGGTTCCGTTGTTGTTGAAAACAATCTTTCCAATTCCTTTATGCTTTTCAATGCCAATATGAATTCAAATTCGTATTCTATTCCAAGTTTCTGTTCTGCCAAGGCTAATCTATAGCCATCGCTAGATACCAACCTTAGGAAACCACCATGCACTTCCCAGTAGACACCGTTCAAAGCCCTCATAGCACTCTCGGTTGAAGCGCAGAAACTAACTCTATTGAGCATTTCTTCCAATATGGAGGTATCCATACTGAACTGTATCCCACTTTCATCCAACTCTATTATAGGGAATCTATCAGTGTCTACAATGGTTGAAATATTATATCTAGTTTTTCCACTCTTTATAGTCAATTTCCCCTCTGAGTACTCAAAAGTTGCGTTATCCTCTGGAAGATTACTGATGATATCATTGATCAGTTCAGCATCAACTGCGAAAGAATCATTTCCTTCATACTCTCCAACCTGAACATTTGCGACAACGGAAGTCTGTAAATCCGTTGCATGAATACGTAAATGTCCGTTGACAGGCTTAAACAATAGACATTGAAGAATTGGGTCAACTGTTCTTGAGCCTATCGATGAAGATGCAATAGAAATTTTTTTCCCGATTTCGGATTTACTTACCGTAAAATTTAGCACTTCTATCTTCCCCCTCTCATCCGCTTTAATAACTCAATCTAAGTTCTTTCTACTAATATTTTACCACAAAAATGCCAAATTTAAATGATAATACGTCTACTGAATTTCTCCATCTGATAACATTTTAAAAAACACTCTCACTATATTTGGATCAAATTGAGTACCGGAATGTTCTATAAGTTCGCTCATAGCTTTTTCCTTTGATAACTCTTTTCTATATGGCCTGTCACTTCTCATCGAATCCCATGCATCAGCTACCATTATTATCCTGGAAATCAACGGGATTTCTTCACCTGAGATTCCAGAAGGATATCCTCTACCATCCCATCTTTCATGGTGATGGAAAACATATTTTGCAAGGTCTCTGAGTTCCGGTGATGTAGAGAGGAAATCATGACCGTAGACAGGATGTTTCTTGATAATCTCAAATTCTTCAACTGTTAATTTACTTTCTTTGTTCAAGATAGACGATGGGATTACAATCTTTCCAACATCGTGAACCAACGCAGCCCAATAAGTTTTCTTTATTATCTCATCATCCAACCCCAACTTTTCAGCAATCAAAGAAGCTATAGTTGCAACGTTTTTTGAATGCCCTTTTGTATATAAATCGTGATATTCGAGTATACGTATCATTGTGAGGATCATATCTTTTTCGAATCTTCCTTGGGTGGTAACGTAATTATGGGTTGCTATGAAGGAAGTAAAAAATCCGCTTAAACTTTTTATCATCTCAATTTCTTCATCAACGAAAGGTTCATCTCTTTCGATTAGCAATTTCGCTTTAAGTTCTCCACCGACGTGGATATCCGATATAAGGACTTTCGAATCTCTCCTAGGATCTTTCTTATCAACGCCCTTATCTTGTGATGGAACGAGTGAAATACTACTTAATTCAGTACTATCTATAACGTAGACTCTACTTGCTGAATAAGGTAACTCAGTTTTTATCACCCTTTTGTCCAGTATTTTTTCTCTATTTCTGTCACCTATGTAAGAAACTATACGCCCAATTTCGCCATCAAAGTAAATCAAACAACTTTCTGAGACGTTGCTGAGAAAACTTATCGAGACATTATGAAGGTTTTTGTAAAACACATCTTCCCTTTGTACCACCATATCTCTGAACTTAGTTGAGAGGTCTTTTAGCTTTTGCAACTGTAATGAGAGCTTTTTAACTTGCTTCTGTTTTTTGTAAAGTACATATCCTATGACAACGTTGCATGCAATGGATACTGAAATTGTAACAATTAGTAGAAGGTTTATCTCCAAGTCTTTGTGACCTCCCGCTTCTGTGATCCGTTCAAGTTTAGTATTCTGTGCTTAATACTCAAAAACCATTGCTTGTAACTTTTACACTAGTTATGCCCTCATGATAATAAGAAATATCTATTCTTCCAGAATGTAGACTACATCACCTGTTTTTAATAAAGCGGCGTTTGCCTCATCTGTGTCAACATGAAACTCGAGTGCGAATTTCTCACTAACTCTTACAAGTACATCGTCAAATATTAATCTTCTGTCACCATGATCAACAATTACCTTGACGATATCCTTGTCCTTAACTCCAAATTTTTCTGCGTCTTCTGGAATCATGTGGACATGCCTTTTAGCAAGTATAACACCTTTTTCCTTCTCTATTTTCTTTCCATTCGGCCCGATAATCACAATTCCCGGTGTTTCTTCTATATCTCCACTATCTCTCACTGGTGGTGTCACACCAAGCTTGAAAGCATCAGTAAGAGACACCTCGATCTGTGTCTCTTTTCTCACTGGGCCGAGTATTCTAACATTTTCAATTGAACCTTTGGGACCAACAATTGTGACTGTCTCTTTACAGGCAAACTGACCAGGTTGGCCTAAATCCTTAGTGGGTGTAAGTTGGTAGCCTGGTCCGAAAAGCGTTTCAAGATCCTCTTTTGAAAGATGTACGTGTCTGTTGCTAACACCGGCAATGATTGGGAATTCCTTTTTCTTCATATATGTTACTCCTCCTCTCTAAAATCCATTAGATTAATCCTCTTTGTTTTGGTTAAATGTTCGTTTCGGTTTCATTAAACTGGGTCTGATGATAAGTGGAACGTTTTTGGGTAGGCTAACTATAAACTCTGTGGGTCCACGTTTAACACTGATCCAGCAGAGCCCCGGTATACATAATTCTTCCTCTTCTGCTACGATTACCTTCTCTTCTCTAAACTCCAGCCCTTCTAAGTTCATCTTGTTACAAGGTGGCACGAGTAGCTTTCCGAAGTGTTTTTGAAAATTATTTATAAACTCTGTATTTTGAGTTTTATGGAAAGTTACGCTCTCTGGTGCGAGTATCTGAAATATCGGTTTGAGATCCGGATCTGTTAGTAATCTTGCTCTTATACGGCATAAACCACCAACGAATATGATCTCTTCAGCAAAAGGCTTGAAAGTCTTTCGTGTAACCTCGCCTTGAGCAAGTACCTTTGCTTGACATTTAGCATCAAAAAGGTCTATCATCCTGTCGTTTACAATTATACCAGGAGTGTCGTACAACCTCAATTGTTTTAATCTATGTTCTATCAATCCTATTGTTGTTCCAGGATAAGATGACACAACTACTTCTGAATCGGTTAAAGCCCTTAAAATAGAAGATTTTCCTACGTTTGTCACTCCAAGAACCAGGACCTCGCCATTCAGTTTTTCAAGACTTTGTTTCAATTTGCTCAATCCAAATCCACTTTTTGCACTAGTTATGAAAATGTCCTTGGAAGTAATCTTATTCTTATTCTTATTTTCCTCTGTTAACTTTCTTATTCTTTCTACGAGCCATCCCTTCAATTGTGAACCACTGACAGTCTTTGGCAGTGTATCAAATTTGTTCGCTACAAAGATCAGATGATCCGCATTGATAAGTTCTAATACCTCAGTCCTAAAGGTCCCTTCGAAATCGAACACATCAAAGACATACAAAACGTTCTTAAAACGTTTCATAGCACTTTTCAAAAAAACAGTGAGTTCATCTTCATCAATTTCGCTTGTCAAAACGCCGTAGTGTTTAATTCTAAAGCATCTCTGACATAACAATTCAGAACCTTCTCTTAGACGTTTAGTATACACATCAGCTGGGATGAAACCAGGCTTTCCTGGATTGTTAAACTGTATTTTTGCACCGCATCCCCCACACTTTACTACAGTCTTCTTGTATGTCACTTGATCACCTCTCATTTAGCAGTAAATCAATGTCTTTGTCTTGTATACTCTTTGTTATTCAACAACTTCTCCATCCTGACAAACGTAAACTTGTTTCCTCTTATGTACATTCTCTTTGCCTTTACACCCCTATATCCCAATCTCTTATACAGTTCAATTGCACTAACGTTCGTATTTTCAACATCGAGACATATCTTATCTAACCCATGTTCTCTTGCCAAGCCCTCTGCATACTTCAACAGTCTACTTCCATATCCCATTCCTCTGTGCAGCCTGTCAATTGCTACGTTGGAGATGTAAAACTCATTCTTGCCCACCTTGTTCTTTGATTCCACAAGTCTGAAGGTTCTAATTCGCTTAAGCAGTTCCATCCCCATCATTTCAAAAAGAACGAGCCCCGTTTTCAGAGATCTCTTCCGAAGTATGTTTCCTGGATAAGCGACTAGTGCACCAACAACCTTCCCGTCATCTATCTCCAAGACGTATATATTATCGACATAAAAAACAGTACCAGCAGTTTTTATCAGCCGTCCTAGAATGAGTTTTACCTGAGGACCAAATATTAGAGGCAGGAATCTTATCCCTGTCTCCAATATCAAGCTTGATATGACATCGGCATCCGAAATTGTCGCCTTCCTCACTGTTTCCATAGATTTCCACACTCCTTTATATATCAATATTATATCATGACATTGCGTGAATTGAAGTATTCCGGTGCAAAAAACATAGGTATCAACAGAGTCATAAGCAAAATATTTGATACCATCCTATCGACTTGATGAATGTTAATGAATGGGTAGTGCATTCCTTCACATTATCTTGTAATCAATCGTAATACAAAGGAAATTTGCAATATGGAAAAGAAAAGTGAGTAAAACTAACGGAGACAGGATTTCAGACGTATTTTGACAGGTTATCGAATTTTATAAATGATCTACATAATGATATATTAGTCAATGTAATCGTTTACAGTAATCGATTACATAATGAGGGGGAGTTGAAATATGACTGTGAAGGAAATTGCCAGAATTTGTGGAGTGTCTGTTGCTACAGTGTCCCGCACGTTCAATGAGCCAGAGAAGGTGAACCCTGAAACTAGGAAACTTGTGCTTGAAATGTCAAGAAAATATGGATATTCTCCTCATTCAATAGCTAAGTCTTTGAGGGAGAGACGGACTGGAATATACGCGCTTACTGTGTTGAGTAGCGTTGAAAGAGTCTTTGAAGATTCTTATGTCTCGAAATTCTTGAAGGGTGCCGTGACTTATTTTTCACAGAATGATCTTAAGCTGGTAATAGATGTCTTTACTAAAGTGAACGAAATAGAGGAACTAGTTAGTTACTACACAAAACTGGTGACTTCGAGATCTATAGATGGCATTATCTTGATGGACATAAAAAACGATGATCCTAGGGTGGAGTTGTTGAACAGTCTGAATTTCCCATATATCTGTGTTGGTAGGAATAACAAGAATGATTTTATCTTTGTCGATTCTGATAACTATCTTGGTGGAATGCAAGCGGGCAAACATATGTTGGAACTTGGCTGTAAAAATGTGTTATTCATAGGCGGTGATCCTTCATTGCCATTTGAATGTGAAAGGCGTAATGGATTTGTTGATAGTGTAAGAGATGATGAGGTTATCAATATTACAGAACGTTTTGGATATTATGAGGAAAAGCAAGTTAGAGATATCTTGAAGGAGTACAAGGGTAGAATCGACGGGATTTTTTGTACTTCAGATGTTATGGCTTATGCCGCACTCAGGTGTTGTGAGGAGGATGGAATCGACATTCCAATTATCGGTTTTGATAACATTCTTCTTTCAGAAATTGCTGGTCTTACAACTGTAGACCAACATATAGAGGTTGTTGGTCAAAAGGCTGCTGAAAAGCTTCATATGTTGTCGATGGGTGAGAACATTGAGTCTGAGGTTATCAAAACTGAATTGATAATCAGAGGAACAAAGAAGTTCCTCATCTCTTGAAAGGGAGGTTGAAGGGTATGAA
>DPIB01000089.1 GCA_003522805.1 Fervidobacterium sp.
GCTACCGCTAATTCATCCAAAGGGATGATTGGTAGCTGAAGTCTAGTGGAAACTAACTACATTTGTGTTATGCCTTCGGGCTGGCACAGAAGTTAGTAAGTACACTAGAACCTGCTGGCTTTAACCACGCAGAGCTTCAGAGATATATACTTGTATGTACTGTGATAGAGAAGATTTGAGAATTAAAAAGCGGGGAGACATCCCCGCTTTTAAACTGAGTATAAGTTTTTGATCTATCTTGCATTCTCACACCATTCCATGACCTTCTCCACATCTATCGTTGCAAGAGCAATGTAATTGTCTGCTGCACCGTAGTAAACATAGTACTTTCCTTCGTACTCGACCATCGCATCGCTGAATACAACGTTTGGTACACCACCAAAGACTTCCCAATCCTCTTGTGGTTCCAATATGGGTTCTTCGCTTCTCTTCAGCACCTTCGTTGGATCGTTGAGATCAACGAGCATAAATCCCAATCTGTAGATTGGCCTTGGCCCATCTTCTACCCCATGGTACAGCATCAGCCAACCGTAAGGTGTTTTCAATGGAGGCGCACCTATACCTACTTTCAGATTATCCCAATAGCCTTTCCTTGGACCTACGACATCCACATAGTTATTCCAGTTAATCAGATCATCGGAATATGCATACCATATGTCTGGTTCGAACCTGTGAATAAGCACGTATTTACCATTGATCCTCTCTGGAAAAAGTGCCGCATCTTTGTTGTTGATCTCATCTTTTATAACTATCCCGTATCTCTCCCACGTGATGAAATTCTTCGTATAAGCTATTGAAACTCTAGGACCTCTTGGCGAGTATGCAGTATAAGCCATGTAATATTTATTACCAATTTGTGTTATCCTTGGATCTTCCACTCCATAAAGCTCATCTTTTAAAGCAGGGGAGAAAACAGGTTTTTCCAATCTGTTGAAATGAACACCATCACTACTAACAGCATATCCTATCCGAGAGACCATGTCTGCACCTTGAGCTCTGTAGAGTAGGTGGAACAGTTCATCGTCGTACACTACTGCACAGTTGAAAACAAACTTGTCTTCCCATAAATGTTCTGGCAATGGTGCCAAAATAGGGTTGAGTGGATGTCTTTCCAATCTAAGTTCCATGCTATAGCCTCCTTCTTCTTCGTTTTTATTCTCATCTCAGAGACATTGAAATTCCTTGCAAGAAATATTTTCTTAGCAGGAGAAAGATCAAAACCATCGGTATTGTCTGTATAACCGAACCTGCAAGTATAGGCCCTATGTAACTCGCATATTCATGATTGAATGATGCCAACAAGACTGAAAGTGGCATCTTGTTGTAGTCTTTCATAACCATCAACGGCCAAAGGAAATTGTCCCATATGCCTATGAATGTAAATAGTCCGACTATAGACGCGGTGGAGCCAGCTAGTGGAAACATAAGACGAAATATGATCCAGAAATCATTTGCACCGTCCATCCTTGCCGCATCTACATAGTCTTCGGGGATCGTTTTGAATGCTTGCGCAAACATGAATATCCCCCATGCGCTAGTCAAAGAGGGTACGATAAGTGCTTTGTACGTATTTAGCCAGTTGAAGTTCCTTATCAATACAAACAACGGAATCATGAACATGAAGCCAGGAAATAGCATCTGCCATATTGTAAAATTAAACAGAACTTGTCCAGTTTTGAATTTTATCCTCGATATTGCGTAACCTACCAGTGCAGATGTTATTATAACTGAAAATGTGACTGTTGTCGATATAAAAAGGCTATTGAGAAATGCCCTAACAAATGGTCTCTCGAATCTGTTTGCCATGATGAATATGAATTTGTAATGGTCCAATGTGAGTGACTTGGGCCAAAATGTTGTGTATATATCCTCTGCTGGCTTGAATGATGAAATAAAGAGCCATATGTAAGGATATATCCAAATAATTGCAAGAAAGATCAGTAAGATTGTTATTATGTAAGCACCGATTTCCTGTTTTTTCATACAAAACTCACTTCTCTTTCAAAGGTCTTTCTGATGAGCGTTACCAATCCATAGCTTAACAATGCAGTCACAACAGCAACTGTTGTTGCATATGATGGATCTATCCTTTTGAATGCTGTATCGTACATGTATATCATGAACGTCGTTGTCCTCTGCATTGGCCCTCCACCCGTTATCAAATATGGTTCGGTGAATATACCGAAAGTTAGCATAATGGCAAGAACAGTTACTGTAACGAGTGATGGATTAATCAACGGCAATGTAATTTTCCAAAATAGCACCTTTTTATTTGCACCATCTAATTCTGCTGCCTCGTAAAGTGATTGTGGAATTTGTTGAAGACCTGCGTACAGTATGAGTCCATAATAGCCCATGAATTTCCATGTTATTATGAGGCATATCGAGAAAATCGCAAGTTGTGGATTACTGAACCACGGTATAGTTACACCGAAGAGCGCATCGAAGACCCTATTAACAGGTCCGTTCACAGCAAAGAGATTTGAAAAAAGTAAGGAATATGCAACGCCTGAAGAGACATTTGCTACCAGGAAGCTAAGCATTATAAACGTCCTGCCAAATTTCACTTTCTTTAGAGCGAGTGCAAATAATAGCGATGAAATCAAGATCATGGGGATCAAGTAAGCAAGAAAATTGAGAGTATTCAGAATAATCTGCAAGAAAACCTTATCCGTAAACATTTTCAAGAAGTTGTCAAACCATACAAAGCGTGGTTTGGAGAAGAAATTCCACTTTGTAAACGCCAAGATCAGCATCCATACAAATGGATATCCCCAAAATATGGCAGTGTAAGCAACGTAAGGAATTATCACTGAATAACCAAATATCCTCTCTTTTCTGCCGAACTTCGATCTCTTGTTCACCGGACCACTTCCCATTCTAGACATATTTTTCGGAAATCATTAGAATAATATCTTATTTATCTCCTTCACTGCATTGTTCAAGATATCGTCGGGTTTACCTTTCAAATACATGAGTGGTTCAACAAGATAAGTAGTCATAGCCTGCTGAATGTCTATGGTTTTATCTATCAAGGCAGGTGGAACTGCATACGCTACGTTTGATGAATAGGCTTTAAAGAACTTATCTTCCATATACTTAGCAAATACTGGATTTGTTGTAAGGTCTTCCCTTGCTGGAGGCATCTGCGTTTTCTCTATCCAGAGTGCATCGTTCTGTGCGTTGGAAAATACCCAAGAGATGAATTCAAATGCAGCCTTCTTATCTTTACACGTTGAGAAGATTACAAGTCCTTTGCTATCTGCAAATGTATAGACTGGCTTGTCTTTTGGGTAATCATCAGGAACCGGCGGTGTTGATATCCAGATGTTTGGTATAACCTTCGGGAACGTTTCCTTTGCCCAATTGACTTCCCATGGTCCTGTTATCTTTCCCAAAATAGTTCCATCATAGAAAGGATTTGTGCCAAGCTCTACGGCAGTGTATTTGTTTTGAAACATCGTGTAGATGAATTCAGATATCTTCTTTCCAGTGGCATCACCGAAATTAACTTTCCTCTTTACAGTGTCGATGTATGATTTTCCACTAGTAGCTGCATAATAGTATGTTATAAAATCATACCATCTATCCCACCAGTTTCTTCCAGATATGACCTGCATTGTGAACTTTTTCTTACCATCTGCAAATTTTTTGCTTATATCGTATATTTCTGAATAAGTTCTTGGAGGATTGCTGTATCCCAATTGTTTAAGAATATCGCCCCGCCACCAAAAGAGCATAGGGTTTGAATATATTGGGAAGACATAATGCTTGCCGTTTATAGCCCATTTGTCGATGATACTAGTCATCTTCCTTGTTTGAACGAGTTTTGTAAAATCCGCGCCAAAGTTATCAAACGCATATAGTGCTCCGATATCAGCGAGTTGTGCGCCAAATCCACTGAAGATATTCTCACAGAAATCTGGTGCATTCCCTGCAGCCAAAGCAGTCAATATTGCTTCTTCTGAACTTCCTGCTGCTGGAATGGTTTGAACTTCAATCTGAATATCTGGCCTTTGTTTGTTCCATTGAGTTACCATGATCTTCCAGAATTCTTCTTGGTACGGATTAGGAGCAGTCCAGAAAGTCAATTTTACCGAAAATGCTGTAATCATGAGAACCAATAAAAGAGTTACACTTACGAACTTTTTCATACCAACCAACCTCCCTAAAATTAGTGTGGAATGCGCCCCTCACATTACCTGCAACATGTGTATATGTGTATATTGGATTTTCATATTATAGTTGAGTCACGCTTTACATAAGATGTGTACAAGCATTGTTTATATGGATGTGAGCTCTGGTTGTTGAGAAGTTCATAAAGCCTCTTTACTGCATTTAAGCCTAGTTCTGACTTTTGTACATGCAGAGTGGAAAGGCCCTCTTTCTCTGCATCAGGAATATTGTCAAACCCTGCGACGTTTATTTGTTCAGGTATTTTGTAACCCCATTCCTTGAGTTTCTTGAGGGCGCTTATGGCAATGATATCGTTTGAACATATCAATACTTCGGGGACATGATCACGCAAGATCTTTCTCAAAACGTTGTCTACTTCCTCATTAAGTTCATCGTATTCCATGTTGATGGGTAACTTGCCATTCTTCCGCATTGCCGCCACGTATCCGTTATATCGATCCCTAAAACCGTAATACTTGAGTGGACCGTGCAAGTGGATTATTCTGTTGAAACCATTTTCAATGAATTTCTGAGTGACGTAAAAGACACCATCGTATCCATCACTGAGAATACTATTCACACGCAAGCCATCTATGTAATGGTCAACAAGCACTACCCTTGACCTTGACGAAATCTCTTCTATAGTTTCCTCATCCATGTCGCTACCAATTATGATGTAACCATCACATCCAGAAACTTCCTCTTCTTCGAAAATTATCTTTCTAGGAGTCATCTTATACATAGCGGCCGCATTTTCAATGGCTTCTAAAATCATTTTATAGAACGTTCCTATTTCTTTACCTAATAGTTCTTGGATCCTTCGACTTATCACCAGCCCTATCTGTTGATTCTTCTTTCGCGCCAGCGTTCTTGCCGATATATGTGGCTTGTAATCAAGTTCATTGACAGCTTTTAACACCCTCAGTTCAGTCTCTTCTGAAACATACCCCGTCCTGTTGAGAACCCTTGAAACGGTGGCTATCGAAACCCCTGCGTACTTTGCCACATCTTCTATCGAGACCATCTAGATTCCACCTCTCCTCCTCTGTGATTCGACAACATATCGCCAACGTATTTCAGTAAACCTGAGTAAGCGTTTACATATCGCCGTTATTATATTCTTATAATCAAAATATTCCAAAGTGCTAAATCTAAAGCAAATTATAAGAAAAATCTGATAATCGATGAATATGGACTAATTATTATGTTATTCCAAGATATCAATGCTTTTTGAAGAATAAATCAGTTATAATATGATGAAGTATTTGATTATAATACGGATGTAAGCGCTTTCAGATTTTACAACACTATGAGGGAGGTGGGTGTATGAAGAAAGTTCTGCCTGTGTTATTCGTGTTAGTGGTATCACTTATGTCAGTTGCATTTGCCGGTACATTATCTATCCCAGTAAATGCTGGAGATGTGGAAGTTCCTGTTGTTGTTCAAATGTCAAAGTTGCTAGACTATGTGCCAGAGGATTTTGATGCTGATTGGTCAACTATGAAAATCCTAAGTAACGGAAAAGAGATTCCATACCAAGTGGAAGATGTCGATGGAAATAACAGAATTTCTGCACCGGATTATGTTGTATTCATAGCAAGTGGTAAGAGTCAGATAGTTGTATCGGAAGAAGCATCTGCAAAGACAACTGTTTATCCAAAGGCTTTTACAGTCACTAAAACAGATACCGGATGGACGATTAAATCAACAGATAACAAGTTCGAAGTGGCAGTAAACGACCATGGCCTAGTTCAAGTTACCCAATTTGGTGACGCAAAAGCAAAGCTTATCGATGAACTTGGCATTGCTCGAGTGAGTGGTTGGTACAATTCAACGTTCTACGTAGATGGCAACCTCGGCGACCATTACGAAGAAACTTCCAGCGCATTCAGAGTTGTGTCTATCAAAGTCCTCGAACCTGGTCCAGTCGCAGTTGGGATTGTCGCAACGTTGAAGTCTGAAAAGTTCAACGGATTAACCCAACAATTAGTCACGCACATATTCAAGAACGGCGATATCTTGGTCGATAACACGATTGTCTTTGAGACTTATGCAGATATGATGAAGGTTCAAGCAATGGCAACAAGACCAATCGCACCAGCATTCGATGATGCAGTTCACATGTTACCAGTCTTTAGAAGACTTGTATGGGCTGATGAACTCAACATAACACCATACGAATATTGGTTACAAAGAGATGCAATTACCATGGTGAACAATGTTCCATACATTGTATTCCCAGCAAATAGTAGTATGAAACCACTTTGGTGGGGTGCAACGTATATATTTGCTTCCATGGAAAAATGGAGAAGCAACTTCTCACCAAGTGGGAAAATCGGCGTTGCCGAGATACTTCCAGAAGTCCCAGTTGTCATGGCGGATTACAAAAAGTGGTTGGATGGTAGCACATGGGTATACGAAAGTCTTGAATTCAGAGATGGCATATTCAAGTGGATGCCTGGAGAATTCGATGCATACCCATCAACTACAGATGTGTATTCCATGAAAACCGAAGATATGCCGAATAGGTACAAAGCAGGTGACAAAGTACAGTTCTTAAGGCTTTACAATGTTTACAACGCAAATACGATAGTAGATGCCATTAAGCTCATTGAGAACAAGAGTGCATCGTTCAGAAGTTTAAAGATCGGCGAATAATTAGTCTGATTGGGGCCGATGCTCTTTTTCCTGGCCCCATTTATTGTTCTAAGATACATTTCAAAAGTTGGTGATATTATGAGGTTGAAAGGTCTGATGGTTCTGATAGTGATAAGTTTAGTCATTTTATCGACACTGAGTGTATCCTTCGCGAGTATACCATTCAATAATACCCATTTGGAAGAACTTTCAGAGTGGTTTACAATTAATGGAAATCAAGTGAAAGGCTACTGGGTTTATTCCGACAACAAGGGCGACCATTTCCAAGTTATGCCTGCTGTGAACGAGGGTGATTTTTGTGTAGATGATGTTGCTCGAGTCGTTCTACTTTACAGTGAGGCATATGAACTTACGAAAGATGAGACATACCTAAAATTGGCACTCGATGCATCAAAATTCGTTTTAGCTATGCAAGATTCAGATGGTGAATTTTATAACTTTGCATATTCAGATGGTACGATAAATAAACAAGGTATTACAAGTTACAAGTCAACTTCTTGGTGGACGTTGAGGGCATTCTTGGGTCTGTCAAAATTATCACAGTTCACAGACGATGTGCAAATAAGAGATGGTGCAAAGAGGGCATACAATTCCATCAAGAAATACCCTCCTGTTGCTGGAGATCAACTTGCGTTGTACGTCATGGGATTATCAGAATATGCAAAGGTTGAGAAGACGCAAGATGTAAAGAATACGCTCAAGAAGTATGCGGATGAGTTGGTGAATTACAAAACGGGACAATTCACCTATCTCAATGGCTTTTTCTCGGTTTATCAAGACAATTTTCTGTGGAACGGTTGGGGCAACCATTATGCAGAAGCACTCGTAGATGCATATCAAGTGCTTGGTGATCAAGAATACTTGGATTTGGCAAAGAGCAGCTTGAAGGCACAGATTCCATTACTACTTGGAACTGGGCTCATATATTCGATTGATAATATAAATGGGTATGTGAAACCATATCAAGAACTTGCCTATGCGCTTGAGTGTATAGCAGTGCCTGCTCAGAAGATATATGCAATAACACAAGATGATACCTTCGCTTACTTGTCAGCTCTTTCTGCTTCTTGGCTGTTCGGCGGTAACAGATTGGGAGTTAGAATGATAGGAGATAATGGAGAAGGATATGATGGGCTTGAATACATGCACATCAACAAAAATTCTGGCGCGGAATCGACGATTTGTGCGTTAAGAGTTATTTTGCACGGTAGCCAACTACCAGAGAAATTTCATATGCTTGTGACAAATCCAAATATCGTTGCTCGCTCGGGTATGGCTATTTTGGAAGGTGAGGGGTTCGATCCAGGGATATCTTCTACTGTTGCTCTTTCAGGAAACTACGGTGCAGGTGCTATTGTCCAAATAGATGGAAAGGCAAAGTTGAAGAGAGATGTTTCAGACTTAGTACCAGGCAAATATTATGTCATGGTATCGGGACAATTTCCAAAGATAACCGTTACGATCTCTTCCAAAACATCTGTGAAGAAAGATATCTCAGGTAACGGCATATTCGAAATCGGTCAAATTGATGTTGAGAATAGCATCAGTGTATCCATTTCAAATTCTTGTAAATTCGATCAACTCATCTTAATTCCAGAAACGGTAGGAGTAAGTTTCCAAGAAAATGGTGTAACAAGAAGCCTGATATACAATCTATCGCAGAAAGACACATCTATTGTTGATAAACAACTATTTGTTGCTAAGACAACCAAAGTAAATCAAGAAGACACTGTAGAAGTCAAGAAAATCGGCACATTTGCAGTACTCGATATTTCAAAATTCTTCAACAGTGATGCATTTGGGACACCTCTAAAACCAGCCAATTTTGATAATTTATCCGGTATCGTGGGTGCATATCTACCGGCTAACGAAGTAAATGAAGGAACGATACAGATCTCAAGTATTCCATTTGAATTAAAGACATCTGCTCTCGACAACGTACGATGTAACGGTCAAGTCATGGTCCTACCAGAGAAGTTGAGTGTAAAGAAAGTATACGTTCTTGCAGCATCAAACCACGGAGACTACAATGTTTCTATGCAGCTGGGCAGTAGTTCTTACAACCTTACGATAAATGACTGGTGTAAATCGCCAAATGGGCTTGTTTTTGATTATCGATACATCTCGACTGGCGAAAGACAATTCATGACATGTGGAACGTCAGTTTACATACTAGAAGTCAACGATACTGTTCAGAAGATCCTTTTGCCATCAGAGATAAACGTCCACATCTTTGCCATAACGATGGAACTCTCAAATTGAAATTTACTAAGAATATCGTGCACTTTCCCAGCAAATTTCTCATTGGTAAAAGGTAAAACCCCCTATCCCCTTTTCGTTGTTTAGACCCCCAGTGGCCCGCAAGGGCCACTTTTTATGTTATCAATTCTTGATGTATTTTGAAAAATAGATATTCTGTGGTAGAATAATTTGATTAGTTATATACTCATGAGTAACTTACTTACGAGTAAGTAACTTGTGAGTAATATTTTGGAGGGATCAAAATGTTTATAGGAAGGGAAAAAGAATTAAAAGATTTAGAAAAGTTCTATGGAGAAAACAAATTTCAATTTGTTGTCGTATACGGGCGCAGAAGAGTTGGTAAAACTACTTTGCTCTCAAAATTTTGCCAAGGTAAGCCATCCTTATTCTTTACGGCAGATGAATCCATAGACAGCATTTCCTTGGAAAGATTTTCCAAAATGATTTTTTCTCGATATGCACTTTCCGGATTGAGCAGTTTCAATTCTTGGGAAGATGCATTCACCTTTGTCGGGCAGAAGGCAAAGGATGATAAGCTTATCTTGGTCATAGATGAGTTCCAGTATTTGGTGAATGCAAATAAAAGTATACCTTCCATACTCCAAAGATTGATAGATCATCAGCTTGTGAATACAAAACTGTTCCTAGTCCTATGTGGTTCGTACGTAAGTTTCATGGAAGAAGAAGTCCTGGGTTGCAAGAGCCCGTTATACGGAAGGCGTACAGCACAGTTTGAGATTGTCCCACTGGACTTCTTTGATAGCAGAAAATTCTTTCCAAGGTACGATTTGCAGAGCCAAGTAATGACGTATGGTATATTAGGTGGCACTCCACAGTATCTGTCTATATTCGACGAAAGTGTCGATGTATTTGAAAATGTAGAAAGAGAGTGTTTGCAGAAATCATCCTACCTCTATGAAGAGCCCATATTTCTTCTCCATCAAGAGCTGAGAGAACCATCAACGTACAACTCGATTCTTAGTGCCATAGCACACGGAAACACAAGGCTAAACAAGATCTCTACTAGACTAAAAATCGATGATACTAAAGTTAGTAAATATATAAACACATTGATAGGTCTCAAACTCGTCGAACGACTGAAACCAGAGCCAATAGGGAGAATAGGCAGAGAAAGTATCTTCAAAATAAAGGATAATTTTTTCAGATTTTGGTATCGATTCATTTTTGAGAATAGAACTCTGATAGATCAAGACTTGGGGCATTTTGTTGCAAACAACCTCATAAAGCCATCGATAAATGAGTACATGGGAGAAGTTTTTGAAGACGTCTCTTCGGAATTTCTTGAAAAGATGAATACACAGAATAGAGTACCTTTTACGTTCAAGAAGATCGGTAAGTGGTGGGGAAACAATCCTCTCAAAAAGAGAGAAGAAGAGATAGATATTGTTGCATATGACGAAGAGAACATACTTTTGGGAGAATGTAAATGGTGGAACGAAATCGTTGATATATCCGTGCTCAATACACTTATAGAAAAGGGAGTCCTATTCGATTTCAAAAATAAGTACTACGCGATTTTTTCAAAGTCAGGCTTTACAAAGAAGGTTATGGAATTTGCCAAAGTTAATGATAACATCCTGCTTTTCACAGTGGAAGACTTTGCACAAAACTTCTGAATAATCTATTACCTAACATTTTTATTGCTACTTGGTGGTATAATTTATTTGTCAGAGAGCTTTACTGCTTTGCTCATATATAAAAATCAAGTTTGATCATATTTTTGGGGGTGATAGTATGGAGAGGAACAAGAAAACTAGATTTTTTGCGGTTGTCTTAATAGCTATTTTGACGCTCTTCATAGCCAGTGTATCTCTTGCTCAGCAAAGGTCCGCACTGCTTTTCTTGACCGACTTTGGATTGAAAGATGGGGCAGTTTCTGCAATGAAGGGTGTGGCATTTGGTGTAGACCCAGACTTGAAGATGTACGATGTTACGCACGAGATACCCAGTTTCAATATCTGGGAAGGTGCATACAGGCTCAAACAGACGGCAAGTTACTGGCCAGCTGGTACAGTCTTTATTGGTGTCGTTGATCCAGGAGTTGGTACTGACAGAAAACCGATCGTTCTGAAAACAAAGACTGGTCATTATTTCGTCGGGCCAGATAATGGACTATTCAGTTTGGTTGCAGAAGATATGGGAATAGAAGAGGTTAGAGTCATAGATGCAGAAAAGAATAGACTTCCAGGATCAGAAAAGTCATACACATTCCATGGAAGGGATATCTTCTCATACGTAGGTGCAAGGTTAGCATCAGGGCAACTAGAATTTGAGGATGTTGGGCCAGTGCTCCAAGGAGATATAGTACGTATCGAATATCGAAAACCTACACTTGTTGGAAATAGTGTAAGCGGGAACATCCCAGTACTCGATATTCAATATGGAAATGTGTGGTCTAACATACCTTATGAACTCTTCGAGCAACTAAATCCCGAGTATGGTGACATATTTGAGATCGAGATATACCTACTTGATGAATTAGTTTATAGTGGTGAGGCTCCTTTTGTCAACAGTTTTGGTGATGTGCCAGAAGGTGATGTGCTGATTTATTACAATAGTATGATGGAAGTATCTGTTGCTATAAACATGGAAAGCTTTGCAGATACATACGGAGTTAGCTCAGGACCAGAATGGACGATAGTATTTACTCAAAAGACTCCGAAAATCTCGGGAAAGGTAACGGATATAGACAAGTATGGGAACGTCCATACAGACATACTAGAAAGCATCATTCAACAAAAGAAGTTTGAAATTGGTGACATTGTTCAAATAAAGATCGGCGATAAAGTAATCGAGGCACCGTTTGCCACAGTGTATGGTGATGTTGATAGAGGGAAACCACTAATAAGATTAACAGATGGACATGTTCAACTGGCGATAAACTATGGAAACTTTGCGAGTACGTACGGACTGAAAGTTGGAGACACTGTGACAATAAAGCTTGAGGAGAAAGGAACGTACAAATCTGAACTTGAGATTAGACACCTTGTCAGAACAGACAACAGGGCAGACTACGATAGTGACGAAGTATTTGCCAATTTCAGAGAGGTAAGGTTAGGGAATATAGGGAGTGGAAAATTGTACAGATCCTCTCATCCTTCGATAAACGATCCAAGGGCACCTTATGCAAGCAAGCTCATGGAAAGCGTTGGCATCAAGACAGTGATAAACCTTTCAGACTCGCAAGAAGAATTGCTCAAAAACCTACAGTACTCCAAATACTATAAGTCTATCTACGATAAAGGTAACCTAATTGCACTCAACATGGGTGTCGATCCGATGAGCGATGATTTTGCGAAAAAGTTGCAAGCAGGACTACTTTTCATGATACAGAAAGAGCCTCCATACCTGCTTCATTGTGTTGAAGGAAAAGACAGAGCTGGTATAGTTACTGCACTATTAGGTGCGATAATGGATGCTTCGACTGAAGAGATATACGCAGATTATGTGAAGTCTTATGAGAATTACTACAAAGTCCAACCTGGAACCGCAGCATACGATGCAGTGAGGAAGATCATCTCTGATTTATTTGTAGAGATGAACGGTGGAAAACCAGTGGACGATTCAAACGTAAAACAAGTAGCAATGAAGTATTTAACTGAAAAGGTAGGGCTCACAGCACAGCAGATTTCTCAACTGCAAGGAAAATTGAAATAGGAGAAGCAAGATTAGAATAGAAAATAAAGAACATTAATCACTAAATTGAATGTAGAGCATTCCGCCTTATTTAAGATAGGCGGAATGCTTTATCTTACCTAACCTCTTTTTGCTAGTATATCTTCGATTGCGTTTGCAATTGAAAGTAGCGCTTGATCTTGCATGTATTTTCCAACGATTTGCAGGCCGATGGGAAGCCCACTTATCGAGCCACAAGGTATAGTTATTGC
>DPIB01000010.1 GCA_003522805.1 Fervidobacterium sp.
TCATCGAGCACGATTATACCACCAGAACCCATTATTGCACCAAGCCTTGCAAGTGATTCGTAGTCAACTGGTGTGTCAAAATACTCTGCAGGAATAACCCCGCCACTCGGCCCGCCTGTCTGGACTGCCTTTATCTGTTTACCCTGTGGATGTCCGCCACCTATTTCGTACAACAGTTCGCGTAGTGTGATTCCCATAGGTACTTCAACAAGACCTGTATTTTTTATCTTACCGGCAAGTGCAAAAACTTTTGTGCCAGGTGATTTCTCTGTACCGTACTGCCTAAACCAAGAAGCACCTCTAAGAATGATAGGTGCTACAACGGCAAGGGTCTCAACGTTGTTGATGACCGATGGTTTGCCCCAAAGTCCCTTTTCAGCTGGGAAAGGTGGTTTGACACGTGGTTGTCCTCTCTTACCTTCAACCGACTGCATGAGTGCGGTCTCTTCACCGCAGACAAACGCACCTGCACCGATCCTTATTTCTATATCAAATGAGAAATTGGAACCCAATATATTCTCACCTAAAAATCCATATTCATGCGCAGTTTGTATTGCTTTCCCGAATCTTTCGATTGCAAGCGGATATTCCGCACGCACATAGACGAATCCCTTCTGTGCACCGATTGCATATCCTGCAATTGTCATTGCTTCCACTATCGTATGCGGATCACCCTCGAGCACAGACCTGTCCATAAATGCTCCAGGGTCGCCTTCGTCGGCGTTGCATATCATATACTTGATATCAGATTTCTGCTTTCTTGCGATGTCCCACTTGATTGCCGTGGGAAATCCTGCACCGCCACGTCCCCTTAAACCACTGTCTTTTATCTCTTTGATGACATCTTCGGGGGTCATTTTGGTTAAAGCCTTATGCAGTGCAAAATAACCATCCCTTGCTATGTACTCTTCTATATTTAAAGGATCGACTACACCAACGTTCCTAAGCGCGATTTTGACCTGCCTTGCGAAGAACGGTATCTCTTCAGTAGTTGGCTTTTCTGTTACAGTCAACTGTTCCTTTGATCCTTCAAATAAGAACTCTGGTACAATTCTTCCCTTCAGTATATGCTCTTCCACTATCTTTTCGGCCGCCTTTGGCGTAAGCTTTTGGTAATAAACACCGTCCGGATAAATCACTGCCAGCGGTCCAAGACTGCAGGCACCCATACAACCAGTCTCAACGATCGATACTACAGAATCAAGTCCATATTCTTTGAGTTTTCTCTCAAAAGCCTGCTTAACACTCTCTTCACCTGCTGATATACAGCCACCACCAGCGCAAACAAGAATTGAATTCGTAGTTAAAGCCACATTATTCGCCTCCTTAATGTCTAACCGAGTCAACCGTTCCGGTCATTGTTGAATCATCATCCAGCTTCGCCAAAACAAATTCTAAAACGAATCTTTTCGAATATGATTCAAATATGAAATGACAGAAAATATCAGACCTCGCCACGCTTGACGATGAGGTCAGAAACAATCTTGCCCTCAAGAACGTGAGATTGGATTATCCTTCTCGCATTCTCTGGTGTCACGTGACCATACACAATCGGCTCCTGACCTTCGATAGCAACCTCGATCGTTGGCTCAACTTCACAAAGTCCCATACAACCAGATTGAACGACAGATATGTCATCCACCTTGAGGTCATTCAGATATTCGACAACTGCCTTCAATGTATCCTTTGCACCTGCTGCAATACCGCAAGTTCCCATTGCAACAACTATTTTTCCTCTTTTCCCACTTTCCCTCATCTTTATGTTCTGGAGTGCTTCTTCCTTGATTTTCATCAACTCTTCTAGACTCTTTACCTTACTCATGCAACCCACCCCTTCTGTACGCAGATATAATTTTGTTAACCATATCTGGTGTCACCTTACCATAGAAGTCCTTCTCACCAACAAGTACGACTGGTGCCATACTACATGCACCTAAACATCTGACAGCATGCACAGAAAAGAGCCCGTCGGAAGTAACCTCTTCTAGTTGTACACCCAACTCTTCCAACATTCTTTCCATAACCCTGTCTGCGCCTTTCACATAACACGCTGTACCTAAGCAAACTTTGATCTCGTTCTTGCCTTTTGGCTTGGTGGAAAAGTGGTTGTAAAACGTTACAACACCGTATACTTCCGAGATAGGAAGGTTCAATTTCTCAGCTATGTGTTCTTGAACCTCCTCCGGTAACCAGCCAAAGAGCTCCTGCGCTTTGTGCAGCACACCGATAAGAATGCCAGGTTTATCCTTTACCTGATCAATGTAGGAATCCAACTCCTTGTAAAGTTCTTGGTGCTTTTCACATACGGCCACACACATCCCTCCTTCACACTTCGTGATTATTATAGCATACAAAAGAGAAAATTCACATACCAAATGGTGCTCTATTTAACTGTTTTTAGAGCGATTTTTCAATTAGCAGGTTTTTCTTTCTCATTATCATCGATTATTCTATTTTTCACAAGAATAGTGAAAACAAAACTATTAACATACCCACGATCTTTGCAACGCTCAAAGACTCCCCAAGCAAGATTACCGCAAACAGTGTAGCAACGATCGGTTTCAAAAAGAACACCCGACTAGACTGTGCGGTTCCTATCAATTCGATGGCCTTAAAATAAGTGAGATACGCCAAGCCAGTTACCACTACACCCAAGTAGATGAGTATTCCCCACTCGGAAATGCCGATACTCGGTACATAAAAATGCCCACTTAGGGCAAGTATTGCAATATAGATCAGACTCGAGATCAGCGTTGAATATGCAGTCACACTCACTGGCGTATATTTCTTCATATATTTTCCCATCAAGACTGTATAGAGCCCGAATGTCACTGCCGCTACTACACCGTAGAAAATGCCGAGCCACGAATCCCCACTAATCATACCGAGACTAAAGACTATCAGTCCCACAAAGCCCAGCGCAATACCGATATACCGTCGTATCGTGTGCTTCTCTTTGAGTATAAGCAATGCAAACAGAGAAACGAATATAGGATTACTTGCAACAAGTGTGGCAGCAGTCGATGCATTAGAATGAGCTACAGACAACTGAAGTGAAGTCATCGATAAGATACCGTTCAGTGCACCTATCAGCGTTAAAGGGAGCAAATCCTTAGTCTCTATCTGTTTATCGACGAAAAACATCAAAACAAGTCCTCCGACGAGAAAACGAAAGGCAGTCATGAAAAACGGATCAACTGTTCCCATGAGTGGTTTTGAGCTAACTTCTATACTTGAAAATGCAATCAAAGTAAACAACAAATACAGGTAAGCTTTTACCTTCGCATTCATAACCATTCACTGTTGGAATCCCAAGTTATGGCTTTTTTCATATGCACTCCTGTGCACTCCTGTCACCTCTGCTGGATTATCAGTTTCTGCTTTCTATTCCTTAAGACCAGCCTTATCTCAGTTCTTGAACATCGACATCCACTATTCGTATCTTAATTTAATTTTACTCCAGATTCCAGATTATGTTAATCAAGAGAATGTTACAAATTCTAGGCTTGTAAGGAATTAGGATGCATCATTCGAAGATTTCAAAACTATACACTAATTAACGACTTTTCAGTTATCCCAATGCAATAGATATCTGTAGCATTTTTCGTGTTACTCTTGACATTGCTCTTCACCGAGCAAAGTGCTGAAAAGGAGTTTACAAAGAATGTATAAACGATGTATAATCATTGGGAGGCTGAATAACCACAAATCATTTACAGATTACAGACACGGAGGGTGGATAAAATGGCAAAGAATTCAAAAAAGCTCGAGACTTTGAAGATCTTAGTTACAGGCTTTGAGCCATTCGGTGGTGAGAAAGTAAACCCGAGCGAGAAAATTGTCAAAAAACTTGCGAAAGACAGTTTTCCAAACATTGAACTGTATCTCTTAATACTCCCTGTCAGTTACGCTGAAAGCATAAAAAGGCTTGAAGAATTCTACAGTGAAAACAACATCGACGTCACGATCCATATTGGGCAGGCAGGTGGCAGTACTGCCGTCACGATAGAAAGACTGGGTGCAAATATAATAGACTCAACACATCCCGATAACGACGATACTATGAAAGAGGATGAAGCTATCATCAAAAAGGCAAGAGATGCATACTTTACGAAGATCGATGTCAAAGGATTGGTCGAATGGCTTAACAAAAAGCATATACCGACTATCTTATCTTACACGGCGGGACAATATATATGCAACGAGGTGTATTTCTACTCTCTCCACTATTCTGACAAACACAAGAATCCAAAGTATGTGCTCTTTGTTCATCTACCATTTTTACCAGAACAAGTTGCGCAAAAAGCACCAAAGAACAATGGTATCGCTTCGATGTGTCTACCTATACAGTACAGGGCAATAAAACTGATAGTATCAAACATAGGTAGATATCTGCCAAAGTCGTGAGCAACATTCACATAAACAACTTCATAGCACTTACGTCATCAAAAGTCATGGAAACGCTCATAGGCAAATCTTTTATGATATGCCCTATTTCGAGTTTTTTTGTTAGCAACGTCTTGTATTTTTCGTGATCGTTGAGGAGGATAATCGGCTCATCAGAAATGGCGTATCCCTTTATTCTCGAGAACATTTCAACCATCGAGCCATTAGATGCATTTACATTTACTATCTCGCCGTGATCTCCAAAATAACAATAATCTCCAGCTTTTCCAAAACAAACAAGTGAGTAGTCATCAGGCAGGTTAGAGAAAATAATACGTAGTCGAGAAGCAATATAGAAAGGCAGGATTTCCGGAATGATACCCGCAATTTCTTCGTTCAGGAAGTTAAAGAGCATCTCTCTGGAGTTTCTGCCATTTCCAGCGATCTTTTCAAAGCCAGAGTAAACACCATCAGAATACAGCAGATACGTTTTACCACGTTCAATTGAAAACGTACCGATATCGTCCTCAGTATAGGCGTAATCGAAAATCCCTACAGGTAGAGCATTTTTCATGTCCATCTCCTTAAAACCTGCATCATCGTAGATGATTATACTTGGATGGCCACAGTTCAGATATTGAACACTTCCATCTGGCTTTATTCTAAGAAATAGTCCTGTTATGTAGTTATAACCTAGAACAGATTTCACACTCTCAGCAAGCTCATTTACAGCTTTAACGATAGAATCAGACCTTCGGGTGGCTGAACGAAAGAGCGACTTGACCGAAGAACAAAGCAATGCCGACTGCAAACCATGACCTGATATATCCGCTACATAAATGAAGATATCGCCGTTTACGATAAAGTAATCGTACATATCGCCACCAACAATTTCGGAAGGTATGTAATGACTGGTAATCCACATATTTGATTGCAGACTAATACTCGCCGGAAGCATAAGTTTTTGAAGTTGTACAGCCAAGTTCATGCTCTCTTTGAGTTCTCTGTAAAGGTTTTCCACCCTCTCCCTACTCTTTTTGAGTTCTATGTAGAGTGCGACTTTTGATATAAGTTCAATATCCATTACCGGTAGTTCTATGTAATCCGCTATTCCCATTTGATACAATTCCAAGAGTGTACCGTATTCTTTACGGCGTATCAACAACAATATAGGCAAGTCCTTTAGGTCTGTCTTTGTCTTCAACTCCCTAACCCATTCATATGCATCCTTCAACGATGAGTTGTAAATCAGAATCAGCTGTGTATCTTTGTATTTGGTCAAAACGGTCAGCTGTTCGATTTCGAACACATCGTAACCTACAAATTCCAGAATCTCGAAGGCATCAGACACAACGTTGGGTGAATTTGTGAGTATACAGATCTTGTCTTTCAAAACCCATCCTCCCGAACCAACTTAGTGTGAATTTCGATATTTTTGGTGATATAATTATAATAATTATACCAAATAATACACTAAAATATCCCATCAGTATACCCCAAAAATCTGTTTTTTCATTTCAATCCCTATTACTTTATATTAGTTTGCATCAATTCACATCAATCGAATTAGGAGGTGCACGTATGAAAAACTTAAAAATCGGTATTATTGGAGCTGGCAGTGCTGTTTTTTCTATGCGAATCATATCGGACCTGTGCAAAACACCTGGGCTTGGTGGTACACATATCTGTCTTATGGATATCGATCAGAGACGGCTAGAAAATACATATATACTCGCAAACGCATTGTCAAAATACTTTGACGTTAAACTAACATTCGAGAAGGTCAGCTCTATCGAAAAGGCAATTGACGGCTCCGATTTTGTAATCAACACAGCGATGGCAGGTGGCCATAACTATCTTGAAGAAGTACGACAGATAGGAGAAAAACATGGGTATTACAGAGGGATAGATTCACAAAACTACAACTTTGTGCACGACTATCGTAACCTTACAAACTGGAATCAGTTTGCACTGTTTCTAAAGATAGCAAAGACAATCGAAAAGTTTGCACCAAATGCCTGGTACTTGCAGGCAGCAAATCCTATACTTGAAGGTACAACACTCGTGTCTACACAAACTAACATCAAGATGGTTGGATTCTGCCATGGACATTATGCTGTAGAAAACCTAGCAAATCTGATAGGCATAGAAGAGTACGAGTGGCAAGTAGCAGGTGTGAATCACGGCATATGGCTCACTGAATTCAAGGCAAAAGACGGTAGAGACCTCTACCCAGAACTTGCCAAACATAGAGATAAACATGTGTACAAGCCTAATTCACCATTCGATGATCAGCTCTCGCCAGTTGCATGGGATATGTACGACTTCTATGGGCTTTTCCCAATTGGCGATACAGTAAGGAACTCGACATGGAAGTACCATAGAGACCTACAGACGAAAATCAAATGGTACGGAGCACCGTGGGGTGGTGCCGATTCAGAAATAGGATGGAAGTGGTATGTTGATAGTCTCACATCTGTTGTCAACACGGTTGACAAATTCGCAGAGATAGTATTAGCAGGACAGCGTCTAGACAAAATTAAGACCGGCACAGAAATAGACGTCTACATCGATGAGATATTCGGCGAAAAACTCAGTGGCGAGCAGCATATCCCATTCATTGATAGCTTGGTCAACAACAATGAACGACGCTTTGTCGTCAACATGCTGAACAAAGGGAAGATAGCGGGACTTGATGACGATATCGCAGTTGAGGTATGTGCAAAAGTGTGTGGTGAAAACATACAGTTCGAAGAAACAAAACTTCCAAAGCGCATCATAGATTGGTACTTGAAACCGCGTACCTTGCTGGCCAAACAAGCACTCGAGGCTTTTTTGACAAGGGATACCAAACTGATTTCAGACATTTTAGAAAGGGACTGCAGGACGAAAAGCAGTGAACAGGTAAGAAGTTTAATCGACGAGCTTTATCCTTTCGTGATAAGTCAAATGAAAAAAGTTGAAGAGGAACAATAACACAATAAGAAGAAATCTATAGAAAATCCCCCTGAAACGGGGGATTTTATCATTTTCCTGCAAGAAGACTCCCACTTCTGTATGTGGGGGATGATACATATACCACATAAAACCTCCGTCAAGATAAGTCAGGCCAAAGCCTGTAGGTCCACATCGCC
>DPIB01000197.1 GCA_003522805.1 Fervidobacterium sp.
CCTGTCTCCGGCGTGAGAGGCCAGTCAAATTATATCATGATGGTGTTTATCTCTTTGTTCATCAGTTTGTCTGGTTGTATATTAAATAAATAAAATCAATATAATGCGATCATTTTATAGAGTGATCGATTGCCTTTGACATATCTCTTTGTTCATGTATATTCATCGCGACTGTTGGGAATACAGTTGGGAATGAAAACCAAGGAAGTGACCAGTATGCCTCGTGTCAATCGAATAAAAACAGATTATCCCGGCGTCTATTATATCATGGGTGAAGGGGCAAGGGGGCCTGAGAGAATCTACTACATCATGTATCGCCGGGATGGAAAGCTCATTGAAGAAAAAGCCGGTAGACAATTCCAAGACGATATGACTCCTGCAAAGGCCTCCGGGTTACGGGCTCAACGAATCGATAAAAAGGATATCCCCAATAAGGAGAAGAGAGCACAGGAAAAAAAAGAGAAGGAAGCCCAAGCCGGGAAATGGACGTTCGATAAGCTGTGGGGGCATTACCAAGAGAATAGGGGGGATGGTGTCAAAGGTCTTCAAACAGACATATACAGGTATGATAAGTTTCTCAAAACGCTACTCGGTAGCAAGGAGCCGAAGAACGTCATCGACCTGGATATCAAACGCTTGAAGCATTCCGCATCAATGAAGAAGTCATCTCCACAGACTCAGAAGCACGTCTACAGCCTGCTCATTCGCATATCGAACTACGGTATGAAGGAGAGTTTATGCCCGGGCTTATCCGTTAAGATCGAAAAGCCTGAAGTGTCGAATGAACGGGCTGAGAGCCTGACTGCAGAGCAGATTAAACAAGTAGTCGAGGTGCTCAATGCGGATACAAATCCCATAGCCAAAGCGTTACTATTTGCCCTGTATACCGGGTGTCGGAAATCCGAAGTCCTGCGCTTGCCATGGTCAAATATCGATTTCGATAACAACAGGATTCTCATTACGCATAGGAAGGGCAGAAAGGGCGGTAAGTATGGGAAGGATCTCAATATACATATGGCTCCTGCCGTAAGGGATCTCCTCTTTTCCATCCCGCGTACCGGTGACCTGGTTTTCGCAGGTGAGAAGGGAAGGGAACGGTCTCAAACAAGGCACGTTACAAAAAGAATGAAAAAAGCAGCCTCCCTGCCGGATGAATTCCGGCCATGGCACGGGTTAAGGCATAACTTCGCCTCGATGCTTGTATCACAAGGGGAATCCCTCTACATGGTGCAGTCGCTTTTGGGGCATAGTAATCCGAGTACAACAAAAAGATACAGCCACATGACGGAAAAAGCGCTCAACCAGGCATCAGAGAAGGCGGCATCTCTTATTGATGAAGCTTCAAAGGCCAAACAGCAAGAATCAAAAAAACCTGAACAATAGACAATATTCAAGACATTTATGTGTATTACCAAGAGTTCAGCAATTCTTTGTATCGATGTGCATGCCGGGAAATATGGACATGGATAGACGACTTACTCATAAGTTCCGCAATGGCTTCTCGCGTGTATGCTCTGCATTCGAACATGGATGTATATGAACTCCATGATGTATTCAAACCTCATCCTCGGCAGCGTGTACCTGACCGCAAGTAAAAATAATCATTATTGGACCCATTCACAAAAACTCCTTAAAATATTGAATTCTTACATTCCATTTTTTATAATATAATGTTATTGTAATATTGACCGAATGTATAATCGGTAGAGATTCCCTGGAGGTGATCATGTCACAACAACCGATGGCAACCTTCGAACTATTACCTGTTGATAACATCACATTAGACCTTAAAAATCCTCGTATAGCTAAATGGTTAGAGATCTATGAGGGGACTCCAACTTCTGAGCAGATAGAACTGGCCTTGCGTTCAGGCGGGGGGCAAGATGACGTTGGGGGACCGAGTTATCAGAGCCTGAAACAGTCTATCCAGACAAATAAAGGGATTATCCATCCCATTATCGTCAATCGAGAAATAGATGGCAAACTGATAGTCATAGAAGGAAATACAAGGACACATATTTATCGAGAATTGAGAGCAAGTGACCCTCAGGGACCTTGGGATAAAATTCCTTCAATGGTTTATGATCGATTACCTTTGGAAACTGTTGATGCTATCCGCCTGCAGGCTCACCTTGTTGGAACTAGAGAATGGGATCCCTATTCAAAAGCAAAATATCTTAATTTTCTTCGAAATAATGAACACTTGACCTTTTCACAGTTGGTCGATTTTTGTGGGGGGGATAAGCGCGAAGTTCAAAATTACATAGAAGCTTACAATGATATGGAAGAACACTACAGACCAATATTGGATAGCGACCAAGATTTTGACCCCTCGCGTTTTTCTGCGTTTATAGAACTTCAACGTCCTCGTGTTACAGAAGCACTTCTTATGGCAGGATTTGCCAAGATAGATTTCGCTGAATGGGTTCATACCCAAAAACTGTACCCTTTGGCTACTGTAAGAAAATTACCTCAGATAATGCAAAACGAAAGAGCCAAGACCATCTTTCTAAAATCAGGAGCTCAAGAAGCTATTAAGGTTTTAGATATTCCCACTCCTGCATCTGCTTTGCAAGATGCCCCGTTAGAGCAACTTGCGCGTGAACTGTGTAAGCGTATCAGTACTATCCAGTATAGTGACCTTCAAAAACTGCGAAGCTTAAAAGAAACACCTGATATAGCCGTCATATGCGACGCCAAGGATGCCTTAAATGACCTCTGCCAAGATATTGGCTTTGACATGGAATAAAAATGGGAGAATCATACGGCCATATCCAACTCGTTGAAGGTTTAGTTACTTGGATAGCAAAAAACTATTTAAACGGGGATATTGGATATTTATTGATAGACCATCCGAAGTCTATAGCATGCAACAAACCACCCAAGATTTATGGCTATGTTCCTGATGTATTCACAGCTGGTGCACCAAGTAACCGAACCATTGTTGGCGAAGCAAAGACCTCTCGTGACGTTGAACGGCCACATTCTACAGCACAAATCAAAGCATTTCTCCAATACTGTTCCACTCATGAAAACGCTATTTTTGTGTTTGCTGTTCCTTGGCAGATGTCCAGATTTGCTAAAAATCTGCTCAAGAAGCTTCAAAAACAGACCAATACATCAATGGTTACAACCAAAGTGATTGAAGGACTTCAAGCTAGATAAACGAAGGAAAATTAGTAGTTATGGCTAAAATTAAATTAAGAAAAGAGCCACGACTTGATGTAAAATATCAGGCTTTTTCATATCAAGCTGAAGCTGTCAAAACCATAAAAGACCTTGATTATGCAGCTATTTTTCATGAACAAGGTCTTGGAAAATCAAAAATCGCTATAGATCTCATGCTGTATTGGCTTGAAACGAAAAAAATCGATACTGTTTTGTTTGTTGTCAAAAAAGGCTTGGTAAGGAACTGGGAGCGAGAATTAGCAACTCACACCTTTATCAAGCCAAAAATCATTACACAAAATCAAAGAGCTAACTACTATGCCTTCAACGCTCCTTCACGCCTCATGATCACTCATTTCGAAGTTCTTATCAGTGAGTTTGAACGTTTTAAGCTGTTTCTTAAAGCTCGAGATGTTGCTGTTATAGTTGATGAATCAGCAAAAATAAAAAATCCAGACTCGACATTAACAAAAGTATTTTTTGCATTAGCCCCCCTTTTTAAAAAACGTATCATAATGACCGGTACTCCAGTAGCCAATCGTCCTTATGATATCTGGGCTCAGATTTGGTTTTTAGATCAAGGTGAAAGTCTCGGTAATGACTTCAACAAGTTCAAGTGTGACGCAGACCTCTCCAATGATCTGGCTGATAATCAAAAAATGAGAGAGGAATTCGAAGATACAGTCGAATCAATTTTTCATCGTATTGCGCATTTTTCTGTCAGAGAAATAAAAAACAGTGGGATCATTGAATTACCTCAGAAGGTGATAAAGACAGTACAGGTGGATTGGGAAAAAAATCAGTATAATCTTTATCGTCTAGTCAAAGAAGAAATGCGGGCAGCAGTTATTCAGGAAGGTATACCTACAGAAGATAACGCAGAACCTGTCTTAAAAAGACTTCTTAGGCTTGTTCAGATCGCTTCTAACCCCCGACTAGTCGATGAGAGTTATCACTCATCACCAGGAAAATTGGAGATATTGGAGGATATCGTTTCTGATATCTGCCGGAAAGGTGAAAAGTGTATTGTATGGAGCTCCTTCACGCAAAATGTTGATTGGCTATCGAATCATTTAAGCACATTTGGTAGCTGCAGTGTCCATGGGAAACACAATATTGATAGGCGAAACAAGGCCATTGATCAATTTCTTAACGACCCTGAAGTCCATGTATTCGTTGCAACACCACAATCAGCTAAAGAAGGACTTACCTTAACAGTCTCTAATCACGTCATCTTTTATGACAGAACATTTAGTTTAGATGATTATCTGCAGTCACAAGACAGAATTCACCGAATATCTCAGAAGAAAACTTGCTATGTGTACAATCTGACAATGATTAACTCCATAGACGAGTGGATTGACGTCCTGCTTAAAACTAAACAACTAGCTGCTCAACTGGCACAAGGTGACATTTCACTTGAATTTTATCGGAGCCAGATATCGTATGATTTTGGAGCAATTATTAGAAACATTCTGGGTATTTGCAAATAATTTGGAGGAGAGGTTATAATGCCGAATTCGCCAACAGAAAAACAAACTATTACACTGTTGGGGCAAGAGGTTCCAGTTCGCTCATGCCGTATGCATCAAGCCGACCTGAAGTTTTATCCCGAGAATCCACGTATTTATTCAATCGTTCATGGAAGTACTGAAGCTCTGAACCAGCAGGAAATCGAGAATCGTCTAAAAAAATTTGAACATGTTAAAAAATTAGTCCAGTCAATAAAATCTCATGGCGGGCTTATTAACCCTTTGATTGTAAGAGACGGTGACAATGTGGTGCTTGAAGGGAACAGCCGTTTGGCTGCCTATAGAATATTGGCACATAGTGACCCTATCAAATGGGGGCATGTTAAATGTGTTTTACTTCCATCAGATATACAGGATGATTTAGTCTTTGCCCTTCTTGGCCAATACCACATCATTGGACAAAAAAATTGGGCCCCTTTCGAGCAGGCAGGGTATTTATGGCGTCGGTGCAATCAACATGGCATCCCCGCGGATAAAATAGGCAAGGAAATGGGTATAGGAGTCAAAACAATCAAACATCTCGTAAATATCTACCAATTCATGGTAGATCACCATGAAGAAGACCCTGAACGTTGGAGCTATTATGAAGAATATTTGCGACCCAGGAAAGTTCAAAAGCAGCGGGAAGAACATCCGGAACTTGATAAAATTGTTGTAGCTAAAATTAAATCGGGCGAAATTCCTAAGGCTGTTGATGTTCGCGATAAGGTTGTCAAAGTAATCGCTTCTGGGGGAAAGACTCTTAGAAAATTCATAGACAAAAAGGAATCACTTGAGGAATGCTACGAGTCAGCCGTAGCATCTGGTGCAAATAACCTTGTATTAAAAAAGATCGAAAAATTTAAAGAAATGATATTAGACCCAGATATGAAGGATGATATCTTGGAAATGCCAGGCAATCAGCAAAAAAAATGCAGGTACGCTCTATTAAAGATTAATAAATCAATTGAGCAAATATTGAAAAAGTTAGACAATTTAATAGGTCCCTGATTGGCCTATGATGTATTAATAATTAAGAATATTAAGTACTTATTCGAGATAAAATATCTCGTATTTTGTGGCAGTCTTTGCACTCGATTTTTAAGATATTAATTAATTGGTCATTTTTTGGGTCTTGTACTACACATTGGTTGATTGGTTCAGTGTTCTTGCTAATTATACTACTACAGCCTCGGTCCCCGCACTGTTTGTCTTTATATTTCTCAGTGCTAGAAACAAGTCTTGATCGATGTCGAATCTCTTTTGATAGGGGTAACCCAATTCTTCTTTCTACAGCATTAAAAAAAAGAGTTTTGGTTTCGTTATCAACAAAGTCATCCCTTCTACTATTTGGGATAAGATCTGGACATTCAATATGTATTTCCCCAATACAGTAGGAATTGAACCTCGCTTCTCGGAAACATCTATCGAGTAAGTGAGCATCGCCAAGTAGAATGTTTCCAATTCTTACCCTGATACCTGATGAATGATCACCCTTGGTGATGCCTCCTGAAAGCTCTCTACGATTTCCTAGCCAGCAGTAGGCAATTGAGTTATCATCAATTTTTATATCAAAGCACTCGACTTTATCGATCAGGTCATATCCCTTTTTTGTGAGCCTAACCTTATCTTGATAAGGTTTAAACACTGTATCGCCATTCAGGATAATATTGTACCGCCCATACCTTCGAAGATTATTCCCAAGATAAGAATCAATCTCTTTATGATAAGAAAAAACTTGTGGGTTGAAAGGGACTGGTGCCACCTGACTTAAATATTCTCTGACTCTTGCTATATCAAGAATTAGATTCCTGAAACTACTAACTCCTTCGAGCTTAACCTCAAAATAACTATCACCAGTTTTCTTACTATTTATCCTCTCATACTTCGTCACCTCTTGGAATACCTCGTTCAATGAAAGGGATTTTTTTTTGGAATCTGACAGTAGTTGTCTCAACTTCTTGCAATTCCACTCTTGAATAGACTCGAAATTATCACAGCTTGCTTTCGTCCTGAAGATGGCTTTATCACTGAATGCAATACCACCAAGACGTCCAATTCCACGAAAACCTCTCGCATCAGTACCTGTTTTGTTACTGCTGCCGATGCTACTTAATATACTCTCAGCAATACTACCTGGGATCCCAACCCCGCCATCACGTATAGTAACAGACTGCTCATGTGGGTCTAAATATATCTCAACTCTTAGGGCATCTGAGTCTTGGATATCCTTATGAAGGTCTAGGGAATCAACGGCATTCTGGATATATTCACGATATATTGACAGGGGGTCGTTATACATACCTGCGGTCAAAGTCTCCAACAAGAACATCCCTGCCTTAAATGATGAACTATGCATTCCATTTAAGGTATTAATCATTTGTATTCCCCCATAACGTTTCATGATTATCGGTAGATTGGTCTGGCAGATAATAATCTAGTATTCTCTTCAACTTATAATTATTAGTTCTTCTGATTGCGTCAAACAGCTTTGCCCGTGTGTTGTTATTGATTATGGATAGGAGTTCGGTTCTTTCATTATCCGTTAATGCATCGAATTGTTTTAGCCAATTGCTTTCATCAGCTTGAGGTACTCTGTCTCGGAACATTAATATTTTCTCAGGCATATAGAGAATTTTTTTGAACGCCTCTACACTCTGACCGAACGCTCTATAAAAGAAGTCTTCTCCAGGCATTACCACCCCTTTGACAACATTGAGAATCCTTTGGATGCTGCGGATAAAGTACCAGTTCCAGTTGGGGGCGATATAACTACGGTTTTTATTATTAAGAGGGATGTATTTCATTGGGAAGGAATAGATCTTTATCCCTTCTTTTGAATATTTTGAATTTATCTCAATATTGATACGTAAACGTTCCCAGAAGTCCTCAGGCGTGTCTTTGTGGTTATAAAGAATATAGTTTGAAAGCTTATGAATGCCATGGTGAATGGCTAATTCTACGCATTTTTTGTATTGATTCTTAAGACTTATATGGTCAAAAGCGACACGAAGTGGGTCGATAGCTATCATAGAAAGCAATTTTATTTTTTCTTTATTGAGCAGTCTTGCGTCAATACCCTGATTAAAATCAACGTATCGAGCTTTTTTTATAACTGACCCAGTCTTTGATAAATACGAATACTTTGCCCCCTTTTCAAAGCCCAGGTTAATAATATCATTTATTATTTTATTAAATTTGGATGAGGCTAAAACGTTATTATCAAATAATGTCAGATGTGCTTTCTCCCCATACTTATTAGCAATATTTCGAACGTAAGGCTTAATATCTCGATAATCTACAAAATCGGGCTCGAGCCTGGGGACGCCACAAAAATCGCACTTATGAATACATCCTCTTGTAATGTAGCCAAAATAATTATCATCAATCAATGAATATTGCTGTGATGAACCTTTGAATAAATCATAATCTGGAATAATCTCGTCCACGATTATGTCGTTATCATCACCAAGTGCACCTGGTACATTGAGTATATTATGCTTTATAGGAGGGACCCCAGTCTCTTTCCATAATTCATCACGCATAAGACTGGCCAATATGCCGCCGACAACAATTCTCTTCGGGTCACCATGAACAAAGGTCTTATAGTACTTGATAGTATCTACCGTGACCTTCCAGTCATACGTAAATAAAGTGGAGACATAGACTCTATCCCATGTTTCCTCATAAGCTGGGTCTTCCTTCATCCCCTTAACAAATCTAACGTTGTCCCCTAACTCTTTGTGATAAGAAGATATTTTCATTAAACCTAAAGGGGGGAATTTTGTTTTATAGCCAGGCTCAACAAGGAGGATATTACGCACCACGAATCATCCCTCGATATTTGATATTAAAAAATTTGTTATCACAATGAACATCTATTTGTCTATCACATTATTACCCTATAGAACAAAGGCGATATACAGGGATATTGATTCTTGATGAATTGATTTTTAATGATAAATGCTGAAACCACGATATCTATATGATTTATTTTTATCTTTAAAGATTTTCGTTAAAGCAATAACTTTTATTGGCAATACAACACTTGGTTATTAAAAAAATGAAATTAACTTTAAAAATTAATATAGTATAAACTTTGGGGGGATTCATATATGTTCTTAAAAATCTCTGTTTCTGATAAAAGCCGTAAAGATTGGTCAGGGGAATACTATTATGCTGTCGAATTAAATGATGAAATAATCATTGAGGGCAGGGTAAAAAATGTCCATCTGAAAGAATGCTGGACCAAGCTGGTCCAGGAGTTGTTCAAAGAGACTCTCGTATCAACCTCGCCTGCGCCAGCAGAAGAAGAACCATTGCACATGCCATCACCAATAGCGCTTGAGAAGCAGCAGGACCGCTATCTGACTGCAAAAGAGACGTCATTTATCACAGGCATAAGCTTGGGAACGCTTGCGAACAATCGATCTGCTCGCAAGGGAATTCCATATGTTAAGATATCAGATCGATCGGTAAGATATAAGCTCTCAGATGTTCTCGCCTACATGAATCACAACAGAATAGACCCGCAGCAGTTGAGAAACAGGCTATCCCATAAATAAACCAAATCGGTAAGGGATTTCCTTGTTTTTGTGGAAATATTCCCGCTGAAAAGGCCGAATCGATCTGATCCCTGAGTTTGCGTAAACTGATCTCGATACTCAAATAAGTGTTGATTTCAGCCGATATTGTGATTATAAGATTATCACCGGATGATAACAAAAGGGGAGAAACGTGCCATTGAAAGCTCGGGACTCGAGTCTTGAGATGCTTATTAGCCTTGATGGTGAGAAGTTTTTCTTGGATTCGGGATACTACGTCAAAATGATAGCGCGAGTGATAGATGCTTCTGAGCAGATCCCTCATGGAGTCAGTTATTCTCTGACACTTCACGATAGAAATAACACCAGGATACTGGGATATGATAACGCTCATGGGGTAGTGAATTCAAAACGGAAAAGATTTTCAGGGAAAAAGGTAACATGGGATCATATTCACAAAAGAAACATGATCGAGCCTTATGAGTTTGATACACCGGCCCAACTGGTAGAGGATTTTTGGAAGGACGTTTATAAGATTAAGTAACCCAAGAGAGGCTAGAGTCATGGCTAAGAAAAAGACGGTAGTGAATATTGGTATAATGTCTCTGGAAAAGTTTAGAGCCCGAACGATCGCCATTGCTAAAGGCGAATATGTGCCGAAACCAAACGAACCTAAGATTTGGTTTGAATCAATTCAATCTTTAGCCCAAGTTTTGGGTGAGGACAACCAGGAGCTTCTGCGCGTAATTGTTGAGAAGGCGCCCACCTCCATGAAAGAATTGGCCGAGCTAACTGGCAGAAAAAGCAGCAACGTTTGCAGAACCCTGAAAACTATGGAACGGGCTGGCGTTGTTGAACTAAAGAAAGAGAATAAAGTTGTTCGTCCAATTGCCAAAGTAACAAACTTCAGGCTTGAGTTTGGCATTGGAGCAAGTGTCTGAGATGTTTTGCCATGAAGCTAGCAGTTGGTGCGCAATTTGCGCTAACTGCTAGCTCTAATGCAAGTCCTCGTAAGCACAAGTAAACTGTATTAGCTAGGATCTGATCTTACAAATATCAAAGAAAGGTTCTGATGAGATCTGACAATAGACCCTTATCTATTCAATGAAATCATAGATTGCGTGCCAATAGCAAAAGCCCGAGTTTTCTTTTAAAAAGTATAGCTATGGCTTGGATATCTCGTCTCACACATCATTTACGCTTCAGCCTTGAACTTGAACCAGCTGCCACTGCCCACAACTGAAAATATCATCAAGCAATCTTACAAATACCTTTCTTGTCGATGTGCCCGCGTTTGTGTTTCTTGCCACATTTGGGGCATTTCACGGTTTCATCATAACATCTCCAATAAAGACGCTTTGCAATCTGTCAGTGGGAATGCAATAAT